>CAXTSA010000020.1:0-18097 GCA_964246755.1 uncultured Acidobacteriaceae bacterium | reverse complement strand
CCTTTCAACCTTCGGAACATCTCGGGGCGCCGCGAGCGGTCGCGGCCGTCGGCGTGATCGTGGCGGAGACCGATGAGGAGGCAAGCTACTTACACAGCAGTGTGCGGCTCTTGCAGCGCAGGATCCGGCAGGGCGACCGCCGTCCCGTAGCCCATCCCGAGGAAGCCCTGCGCCAGCTCCGGCTGGAAGACGGGGGGAACGGGGCGGAGGAGGGCGAGTACCCGCGCTATCTCGTCGGCGGCCCGGCAACAGTTCGGCGTGAACTCGGCGCAATGGCCGACTCGCTGGGGCTTGAGGAGGTGGTCGTAAACACCATCACCCATAGCCACTCGGCGCGGCTGCGATCCTATTCCCTGCTGGCGGAGGAGTTTTCGCTCTCTTCCCAGCAGCGCACAGGGGAGCCTGAGGCAGTTCTGGCCACTTAGGGCATCGAAGCAAGGAACTGGCCACTCAAGAATCGATCGCGAACTTACGAGCCAAACTTCACTGTAAGGAGAAACAATGACAGGGCAGAAAAAGGGAACCATCGTGCTCGTTCAAGGAGCATGGTGCGACGGAACTTCGTGGAAAGACGTGCTGGTCTCGCTCGCCCACGAGGGCTACACGGTCCGCGCGGCGCAGCTGCCGCTCAAGTCCTACGAGGCGGATGTCGCCGCGGCGGAGTTGTTGCTGGACCACGTGGAGGGGCCTGTACTGCTGGTCGGTCACTCCTACGCCGGAGCTGTCGTTTCCGCGGCCGGCAATCACGCGAAGGTGCGCGCGCTCGCCTTTGTGACGGCTTTCGCGCCCGAAGCAGATGAGGTATTCGGCACCCTGATGACCATGCATCCAGCCCCCGCCAAAATGACGATCGGCCCGGATGCGAGCGGCTTTCTCTGGATCGACGCGGAGTTCGCGGCGAATGCGCTGGGCCATGACCTGCACCGCGGCGTCATCAACCTCGCGGTCGCCGTGCAAAAGCCGGTCAGCTACAAGTTGTTCGAGTCGAAGCTGACCGACCCCGCCTGGAAGCGCAAGCCCAGTGCCTATCTCATCACGACCGAGGACCGCATTCTGGCGCCTGAAACACAGCGAGTGCTGGCCAGGCGCATCGGCGCGACCCGGGTGGATGAAGTCGCGGCGAGCCACCTGGTCCCGCTGTCGCAGCCGGAAGCTGTGGCGCAGTTCATCCGCGCGAGCGCTGCGATGCTGGAGCAGTAGCGCGGGCGAGGAGAGCAGTAGCGGGCCGCCGAGGGGAAGCCTAGGCCGGAGGTCCGCGGCTAAGCGACGGTGGCGGCCTCCTCGGTCATCGCTAGAACTAGCTGAGGGAAGTAGGCGTTCAGCGCATACTGCTCAACCATACGCTGGGTGTTGAAGAACGAGCCATTCAGCGCGATGGCTGAGCGCATCACCCGGCGCCACTGCTCGGGCTGATGATGGAACAGGGGCAGGATGACGTTTTCAAGCTGGAAGTACAGCGAGTCTGCTTCCTCCCCCTCGTTCTCAAGGTCTTCAATCGCCCACCCGGTCACGCCCTCGATCCAGCCCTCAATCCACCAGCCGTCCAGGATGGAAAGCGATGGCACTCCGTTCAGCGCGGCCTTCATCCCGCTGGTGCCGGAGGCTTCATAGGGGCGCTTGGGGGTATTGAGCCACAGGTCGGCGCCGGCGGTGAGCAGTCCGCCCAGTTTCCACTCATAGTTCTCGAGATAAACGATCTTGAGCAGTCCTTGCGAAAGCTCGTGCGCGAGCTCGATGACGCGCTTGATCTTGGCTTTGCCGGGCTCGTCGGCGGGGTGCGCCTTGCCGGCATAGAGCACCTGCAGGCCGCCGAACTTCTTGGCCATGGCGACCAGCCGGTCAGCATCCGTGAATAGCAGATCCATGCGCTTGTAGGTGGCGGCGCGACGGGCAAAGCCGATGGTGAATACGTCCGGGGAGAGCGTTTCCCCGGTCCGGTCGGCAACCGCGTCTATCAGCAGCAGCTTGGCAGCGCGGTGCGCTTCAATGATTTCGCTCTCGGGGATGTCGATGGCGTAGCGCAGCGTGACATTATCGCGGCGCCAGCGCGGCACATGCCGATCAAAGACTTTCAGGAACGGCTCGGACGTCCAGGTGCCGGCATGGACGCCGTTGGTGATGGCATCGATGTGGGCTTCGGGGAACATCTCCTGCGAAACGATGCCGTGCTGCATGGCGACGCCGTTGACGAAGCGCGACAAACGCAGCGCGACATAGGTCATGTTGAGCAGGCCATCGTGACAGCCGCCGGCGCGCTCCAGCATGCCCACGGTGTCGTGTCCGAGGATGCGTCGGGCCTGCTCGAGCGAGAAGCGGTCGTGGCCGGCGGGCACGGGGGTATGGGTGGTAAAGACGCACTGCTCGCGCACCCGGGCGAACTCTGTTTCGCTCGCCTGCGAGAGCGTCCGCCCGGCCAGCGCGCGGCCTGTCAGCGCCACGGTCAGCAGCGCGGCATGGCCCTCGTTCATGTGGTAGACCGCAGGCTCCAGGCCAAGCGCGAGCAACATGCGCGCGCCGCCGAGGCCGAGAACGATCTCCTGCCGGAGCCGGTAGTCGCTGTCGCCCCCATAGAGCCGATCGGTGAGCCCACGATCGCGTGGGTCGTTCTCGTCGAGGTCGGTATCGAGCAGGTAGACGGGGACGATGTGGCCGGTCACTCCGTGGATCTCGTGACGCAGCGCGCGCACGTGCACCGAGCGGCCTTCCAACTCAACCAGGACACGCGGTGCTTCCTCACCCGTGTACTCGCCAACCGGCCAGGGCTGCTCCACCTCGGTCTGCACGCCTTCCGGGCTCAGCAGTTGGCGAAAATACCCGCGCCGGTGCGCAAGCGTCACGGCTACGAGCGGGATGCTCAGGTCGGCGGCGGCGCGCAAGGTGTCTCCCGCAAGAACGCCCAGACCGCCCGAGTAGGTGTTCATCTCCGGCTCAATGGCGATCTCCATGGAAAAGTAAGCCACGGGGGTGCGGCTGTCGTTGGTGGCGTGCGGGTAGGCGGTGCTGCTTTGTATGTGCATAAAATCCCTGAAGCCCAGGCTTCAGCCTTCTCTTTGATATTTGTCCGAGTTTAGCAATTGCGACGAGTTGGCCAGTCCAGAGCCAACCCGTTTTTCCAGTTCTTCTCAGAGGGGGCGGTTCTCTCTAAGAGGCAGCAAGGAGATCATCGGCTGTTTCGGCCGTGAGAATAGTTACCGTGGGCACGTTGCTGCTCTTTTTCTCGGCTCTATACCAGCCCCGCGTTCCACCCGGGATTTGTGCTGGAAAGCGTAACGGAGGCGGAGTACACTTCCGCGCATGAAAGCTCCTTCGCGCCGCCTGCTTCTATGCTCCGTTATCGTGCTGTTCGTTCTGGCGCCGTTCCGAGATCCCGCGCTCGCGCAGGACTGGGCGAAGGCGAAGCTGGACAGCTCGCCGCGCCACCACGAATATGTCAACGTCAAGAATGGCGCGCGTACCGTGCAGGTTTTCGTGGACTACCCCGAGCGCAAGGGCAAAGCCCCGGTCGTGCTAATGATCCACGAAATCTTCGGTCTGACCGACTGGGCAAAGGAGATGGCCGATGAACTCGCCGCGGAGGGTTACATCGTCGTCGAGCCCGACCTGCTCAGCGGCATGGGCCCGGGCGGCGGGGGCACTTCGAGCTTCGCGGGGCAGGAAGCAGCGGTCAAGGCCGTCTCCATGCTCGACGCGGCGCAGGTCGCCGCCGACCTGAACGCCGCCGCCGATTACGGCCAAAAACTGCCGGCCGCGAGCGGTAAGCTCGCAGTAGCCGGTTTTTGCTGGGGTGGCGGGGAGAGCTTTCGATTCGCAACCGGGCGAGAGGACCTGAGCGCGGCGTTTGTGTTCTACGGACCTCCTCCTCCCGATACCGCCCTAGCGGGTATCCACGCGCCGGTATACGGCTTTTACGCCGGCAACGACGCGCGTATCACGTCGACCGTGCCGGCGACCACGGCCGCAATGAAGGCCGCCGGCAAGCGGTATGAGCCGTTGGTGTACGACGGCGCGGGGCACGGATTCATGCGTGCGGGCGAGGCCCCGGACGCGAGCCCCGAGAACAAGAAGGCGCGGGAGGCGGGGTTTGCGCGCTTGGTGAAGCTGCTGAAACGTATGGGATAACCGCGGTTCACAGCACCCGCTGCGCCCCATCCGCGGCGCGGCAGCGGAAGACATCCGGCTTGATGCCGGTCTGCTTTTGGTAACCGGCGGCTACCGCTTCAATAAATGCCGGCGCCTGCTGCTCGTCAACCAGATTGACGGTGCAGCCTCCGAAGCCGCCGCCGGTCAGCCGCGCGCCTACCAGTCCGGGCTGCCGGTTCGCGAGCTCGACCATGAGGTCGGCCTCCGGGCAGCTTGCTTCAAAGTCGTCGCGGTAACTGGCGTGGGCTTCAGCCATCAGCTTGCCGAGCTCTTTCAGGTCGCCGCGATCGAGCGCCGCCGCAGCGGCCTCGGCCCTCAGGCTGTCGGTGATGATGTGACGGGCGCGCTTGAGCACATTGAGCGGCATCTCATGGCCCCACTGCTCCAGATCCTGCGGCGTCGCGTCGCGCAGCAGCTTGATCTCCGGCCGGTGCGAGCGCAGGATGGCGGTCGCCTGCTCCACCTCGGCGCGGCGTGTGTTGTACTCCCCGCCCGCGTGCGAGTGCTTGACCATCGTGTTGCAGATCACCAGATTGATATCCGCGGGGATCGGCGAGAGTTTGTAGGCGAGCGAACGGCAGTCGAGCAGCAGCGCGTGGTCCCGAGCGCCGCAGCACGCGATGAACTGGTCCATGATCCCGGTGTTCGCGCCGACGTACTCGTTCTCCGCGCTTTGCGCGATCAGCGCCATCTCCGGACGGGGCAGCTCCTTGCCGGCGACCGCAAGCAGCGCGAGCTCCGTTGCGACCTCAATCGACGCGGAGGAGCTGAGACCGGCGCCGAGCGGCACGTCGCCGAAGATGGAAAGCGAGAAGCCGCCAATTCCAATTCCCTTCGAGCGCAAGACATGCAGTACCCCAAGCGGGTAGTCGCTCCAGTGATGCGTGCCGCGCTGCGGCAAGGCATCGAGCTTATGATCGACCTGCTCATCGAAATTAGCCGAGTAAATTGAGACCTGGCCGTCCTTCCGAGGCGAGACCGAGGCAAGGGTCGCGAAGTCGATGGCGGCCGGCATGACAAAGCCTCCAGCGTAGTCGGTATGCTCGCCGATCAGGTTGACGCGACCCGGCGCCGCAAACACGCCAATCGAATTCTCAGAAAAAACGCGGCGGTGCGTTGCCAGGAGTTCCTTGCCTACTGCTTGTGTGTCCACGAGATTTACCTTTCCTGTGCATCGCTGATCTCGAGCCGGAGACTCCAGCTCTTTTCTTCGCCCGGCGCCAGGCGCGAGCCCCCGCCCTCCGCGAGTGAATCCGCAAGCGAATCGAACGGTAGATTGCAGGGCTCGAGCCCGACGGTGTAGCCCTTCTTCGCCTTCGGGTCGCTGGGCCAGCCGCCGTAGCAGATCCACAGGCCGAGGTTGGGCGACTGCTGCGGATCGAAGTGCATGGTGATGCGGGTGCGCAGGGTCTTTCTCTCGATGGCTGCCCAGCCCTCGGCAGGCGCGGGGATGACCAGCTTGTCCCCCACCCCGGCGTCGATCGAATCCGCGATCGAAAGATCGAGTGGCTGCGCATCGACGGCATTTACCGTCAGGGGCCAGGGGTGCACAGTACCCGGCTTGCCCAGGCGTCCATTGGCCGAGGACTGCGCCGTCACCTGCCGCACGGAGGGCGGCAGATGGATGCGGTCGAACTGGTAGATGGCGAACAGCGGATGCACGGACCAGCCCCAGGGCACGGCGGCGTCGCCGCGATTGCGCAGCGTGTAGCCCAGGTGCAATGCGTTGCCCTCGAGCCGCATGGAGCGCTCGAAGCGTAGTGGAAGAGAGGTGCCATCGGCATGCATGCGAAGCGTGGTCTCGGTCGCTTCGTCGACCGTGAAAGGCAGTCGCCAGAAATCACCGTGGTCCTCGATCGTCGCCTTCTGCCCATCTCCGTACGGCACGCTGCACGGCCCGATCGAAGGCAGGCACTCATCCCAGCCGCTGCCGTCGGCTCCGTCGAACGGCTCCGTCGCGGTCCGCTTCGCATACGGCTTCAGCGGAGCCTGCAACAGTTCGCCACCCGTGCCCGCAAGCGTCATGGAGCTGAACTTACCGCCGAGCTCCGGCAATACTTCCATGCGGAGGTGTTCGTTCTGGAGAACCCGCCGGCCCCAGTCACCTTCACCGCCGTGGTTCTGCTTCTCGTCCTCAGGCATCGGTGCCTCCCTGCGTCGGCCTACAGGATAGCTCAGCCGGCAATGCTGGGATGCTCGGGGGCGCGCATCAGATCAGCCATAGCCGGGGATCGCTGACGGATACCGAATGGATGCCCGCGGCGAACAACTCCTCGATCTCCTTTACGCTTTCGATCAGTCCCCCGCCCATGATGCGCAGCTCCGGGTACTCCGAAAGGAGACGCTTCGCGATTTTGGGAGCGGCCATGGCCGGCAGCACTTCCATCAGGTCCGGGAGGAACTGCGAAAGCGTCTTTTTCGCCGCGGTAACGGCTG
Organism: uncultured Acidobacteriaceae bacterium; assembly: GCA_964246755.1. Classification (GTDB taxonomy): domain Bacteria; phylum Acidobacteriota; class Terriglobia; order Terriglobales; family Acidobacteriaceae; genus EB88. Next base: position 11,521 of record CAXTSA010000020.1, on the reverse strand, counting down.
CCGAATCGATGCCGAACGTGCGCTGCACCGTAATCAGGCCGCAGGCGTGTGCTGCCTTCAGCACCTCGAAACGGGTCGACACAATGCCGGCGACTTCGTAGCTCGCCAGGAACTCCACGGCAAACCGGTCCCGGGCCAGCCCATCCAGAAAGTCGATGTTGACGAGGCAGAGTTTGCCATGGTCCCGTGCGCGCCGCAGCAGGCCTGGAAGCGTCAGGGGGTTGCCGGTCAGCAGATAGATGGCGCGGGTCGGGCTGACCAGCGCTTGCTCGAAGGTATCGGGCGAGTTCACCGCCGCGATGATTGAGCAATCGAAAAGTGCGTCCGTCGAGGCGTGTTTCGCTGGGGCCGACTCCACCGCGGTGCCGGTTTCGGAGTTGTAGTGTCCCATGCGTTGTGTGGATTTCATCGATGGGGAAACTTTAACAGGCGTACACAGTGGATATGCCGCTCTGACAAAACCATCTCGGCTGAAAAGAATGTTGACACATGTGTGTGCGCTGTAGCAGCATCCTTTCCGAAGCGGCAGAGAAGAGTGGCCGCCCCGGTTCTGCGAGCTTTCTATTCGCAGTGGTGGGGCGGCCTTTTTCTTTTCAGGGGTACTCAGGTCAGTTCCTGGCCGCTCGGTGAGTGCTCCGCAAAGACAGAGCCATCGCCTTCAGCAGCGATAAGAAAGCAGCGTTTTCACATGGCCGAATATCTCCATCGTTTTCGTTCCCACGCCACCCAGGCAGCACTTGTCTCCGTCACGATCCTCTCGATGGCGGGTGGCAAGGCGCTCGCGCAGGTAGACCAGGGCAGCATCAGCGGTACCGTGCACGACGCGAGCGGCGCCGGTGTGCCCGGGGCCAAGGTCACCATCGTGAACGGCTCCACTGGCTTCACCATTACGGAGACGACCGATGGCAGCGGCAACTACACCGCGACGCCGCTCAAGCTGGGCACGTACTCGGTGAAGGTTGAGGCGAATGGCTTTGCCGCAACCACCCAGGACGGTGTGCAGGTCAACGTCGCCTCGACCACGACCGCGGACGTAACGGTGGGCGTTGAGGGCACGAAGCAGACTGTGGTGGTGACCTCGGCAGCGCCGGCGCTGCAGACCGAGGAAGCCTCGACTGGCCAGGTGGTCTCGTCAAAAACGATCAACGACACGCCGCTGAACGGGCGCAATTTTACGTTCATCGCGCAGCTTTCGGCCGGCGTTACGCCGTCGGAGCAGGGTTCGCGCGGCGCGGCCAAGGGCGATTTCTCGGCCAACGGGCAGCGCTCGGAGCAGAACAACTTCATCCTGGACGGGGTGGACAACAACGCCAATCTGGCCGATTTCTTGAACGGCGCGAGCTTCGTCATCAAGCCTCCGCCCGATGCGCTGCAGGAGTTCAAGGTGCAGACCGGCGACTACACGGCGGAGCTGGGCCACTCGGCCGGCGCGGTGCTCAACGTGGCAACCAAGAGCGGCAGCAACCAGTTCCACGGCGACCTGTGGGAGTACTTCCGCAACGACGTGCTGAACTCGCGCGATTATTTTCAGACTGTGGTTCCGAAGTACCGGCAGAACCAGTTTGGCGCGACCCTGGGTGGACCGATCCTCAAGGACAAGCTGTTTTTCTTCGGCGATGCGGAGGCGAACCGGATCATCTTCGGGCAGACCGGCATCTACACGGTGCCCACGCTCGCAGAGCGCAACGGCGACTTCTCTGACCTGCTGAACGGAAGCACAAACGGCCGCGGCCAGCCGGTGACGCTGTACCAGCCGGGCGGCCCCACGCACGCCGACCCGAACAATGCAAGCAGCGCCGTTATCGCGAACAACTACCTGAACTGCAACGGCGTCAACAACGTCATCTGCCCGGCGCAGTTGAACCCGGTCGCCCAGGGAATCCTCAACGCATACCCGCAGCCGAACCGGGGAAGCGCGGCCAACACCATCAACAACTACACCTTCCAGGGTAGCGCCAGCGACAACACCACCCAGTACGACGGTCGCCTGGACTACAACGCGAGTCAGCACGACCAGATGTTCGCGCGGTACAGCTATACAAACGAGCCGGTCTCGTTTGTTGCCCCGCTCGGCATCCTCGACGGCGGCAGCTTCGGCGGCAGCGGCAACACGGTGACCGAAGGCCGCAATTTTACCTTCAGCGAAACGCACGTGTTCGCCCCATCGCTGATCAACGAGTTCCGGGTGGGTTACAACTGGATCGCCGCGGCATTTATCCCGCCCAACTCCGGCGTCGACCTGTCGCCGCAGTTTGGTTTGGGTGGCATTCCGTTCAGCCCCGGCAACGGCGGCCTGCCCAGCTTCGGCTTCGGCACCAATGGGCTCTCGGGTGCAGGCTCTCCGGTATACGAGCCCACGCGCGAGTACGAAAACGTCATCCAGATCCTGGACAACGTGTCCAAGCAGATCGGCAATCACTCCCTGCGCTTCGGCGTGAACTTCGAACGGATCCGCGTCCAGACCAACCAGCCGGTCGACCCCAAGGGCACGTTTACCTTTGACGGCAAGTTCTCGCAGGACCCCAACAACACCGGAAACACCGGTTACGGGGCTGCGGACTTCCTGCAGAACAACATCAGCTCCAGCTCCGTCGCGAATATCTTTACCTCGCACACCGAGCGCTGGTACCGCTCCGGATATTTCCAAGACAACTGGAAGGTGACGCCGAACCTGACCCTCAATCTTGGCATTCGCTACGAATACACGCAGCCGATCAATGAGCTGGACGGCCAGCAGGCGAACTTTGTGCCGAACTACGCCGCGGGCACGGCTACCTATCTCATCCCGGCCAAGGCTCAGAACCGTCCCGCGCTGACGCCGAAGTTCCTCACGGCGCTCGCGGCCGACAAGGTCAGCGTCCAGTACACGAACAACAACTTCCTGGTGGACCCGGCGTTCACCAACGTTTCGCCGCGCATCGGCCTTTCGTACCAGCTTGGAAAGACCGTGATCCGCTCGGGCTACGGCATTTTTTACGGGGGCCTCGAAAGCACCGGCTACTACCCGAGCCTTTCGCAGAACTTCCCGTTCCAGTTCGACAGCAATTTCCCGAGCGGCAACTGCACGGGCCCCGGCGCTTGCCCGACGAACGGGCAGAGGCTCGAAACCGGCTTCAGCGACGCGCTGGCCGCGGGGCTTGCGAACTTCGTCAATCAGCCGGGGTTCCGCAGCTACCAGACCAACACGCAAACCCCGTACAGCCAGCAGTTCAACCTGTCGGTGCAGCGCTCAATTACCGACTCAACAACCGCAACCGTCGCCTATGTGGCCGCGCTCTCGCGGCACCTCCAGTCCAACCCCGACGGCAACATCCCGGCCCAGGTGGTGCCTGCCGGGGTGAACGAGCAAAGTCTTCGCCCCTACCCGGACTTTGGCGGTAGCAGCCTGATTGACTATGCGGGCAGCGCGAGCTACAACTCGGCGCAGCTTACGCTCGAGCGCCGGCTTACCAATGGCCTTACGTTTCTCGGCGCGTACACCTGGTCCCACGCGCTCGACGACGCGAACACGCTGCTGGGCGGCTCCGGGCAGAGCGGCAGCGGCTACCGCAACCAGCGGCTGCTCGGCTACAGCTATGACTACGGCAATTCGACGATCGATGTGCGCCAGCGCTTCGTTCTCAATACGCAATACGAGCTTCCATTCGGACACGGAAAGAAGTACCTGAACTCGAGCGGCATCGCCAATGAACTGGTGGGCGGCTGGGCCGCGGCGCTGGTCTTCCGCGTGCAGACCGGGCAGCCGGTCGGCGTGTACGCGAATAACAATCCGGGCGGCACCGGCAATGCGTTTGCCTACCGCATCGCCGATCCCTTCAAGGCAGGCGGCACGCCCAACAGCGTGAATGGAACCTGCGCCACCAGGACCCGCACCGTGGAAACGTGGTTTAATCCTTGCGCGTTTGTGAACCCGCCCAAGGTGGTGAATGGCGCGGCGGGGCCGGGACAGATTTCGGTCACCGATCCCAATGTGCTCTCTGCCTACGGGCCTCCGGGCCGCACGAGCATCTACGGCCCGGGCTACAACCGCACTGACCTGTCCGCGTTCAAGAGCTTCGCGGTGTACCGCGAAACCAATGTGCAGTTCCGCGCGGATATCTTCAACCTGTGGAACACGCCTGCTTACGGTCAGCCCGGCAACACCACGGGCGGCGGCTTTGGGCAGATTACGAGCGAACGGTTCGGCTCAGGCGGCGGGAACTATACCAGCACGGCCGGCGAAAGCCCGGACGCGCGCGTGGTGCAGTTCGCGCTCAAGTACATCTTCTAACCGGGGCGGAAACGACCTTCGCTTCCCATTTGCCGGAGACTCGCAGGAGTTTCCGGCAAGTGTTCGTCTGTGCCGGAAAGGACGCCCGAACAGGCAAAGGAACTGCTAGGGAAGCACCGGTAGCTTTGCTAGACTGTTCGCGCGCAGGAACCGAACCGGGCAAACATGCCCCCGACATGCTTGCTGTCGTAACCGGCCAGCCGTGGCCTCAGTTCCTTCCCGCGCAATCCAAACCCAGGGAAGACGCACCGATGGAACAAGGTACTGTGAAGTGGTTTAACGACGCGAAAGGCTTCGGCTTCATCTCCCGCCAGAACGGGGAAGATGTCTTCGTGCACTACTCGGCCATCAGTTCAAATGGCTTTAAGAGTTTGCAGGAAGGGCAAACCGTGCAGTTCAACGTCGTCAAGGGGCCAAAAGGCTGGCAGGCATCGGATGTTCAGCCTTTGTAGACGCGCATAAGTCAAAACGCAAGCAGGGCAGGCCTCGGCCTGCCCTGACTTGTTGGCGCCGCGAGCGCCTCGCTTTCCGCAGCGAGAACTCCGCAGCGAAACGCACCGCTCTAAAAGTCTCGCTCGAACCGGTGGAAGCGGCGCTCCAGCTCCCACTGCTGCGCGGCTTTTTCGCTCGCATGCACAAGCGCGGAGCAAGCGCCGGATGGGGTCTCAAGCCCCAATTGCGCGCGGCAGGCCACAACCGGGGTGCGCAGCGTTTCAGGTGTGGAGGCGGCCCACAAGCTCGCGCCGGGCAGGAAGCTGTGCTCAAGCGAGGCGCGCGCCATCTGCTTCAACTGCGCGTAACTCAGGTGATATGTAACCGCGGCGCGCACATATTCGTGCGTCAGGTCAATGCGCGACACGCCCTCGTCATCGGTCGAGAGCACGACCGGCACCCCGGCGCGCAGGTAGTCCGGCAGCGGATGGTTTTCGCGCGATGCGCCGAGGATCAGGTCGTTGCTGGTGAGGTTGATTTCGACTGCGACGTGCTTCGCGGCCATTTCCTTGAGCAGCGCATCGGGGCGGTCTTCCTCCATCACGTCGACCCCGTGGCCGATACGTTCGGCGTGGCCCGTATCGACGGCCGCGCGGATATGAAAGGTAAGCCCGGCCGGCGGCACGAGGCCAGGCGCAAGCTCACCGGCATGCAGCGCAATGTGCACTTCCGGGTACAGCGCGTGCATGGCCTCGAGCATGCGCATGTGCAGCGCGTAGTCGCGCATGGAGATATAGCCGTCCTCCGGCTGTACGAAGTTCAGCCCGACCACTCGCTCATCAGCCTTGGCGAGCTCGAACGCGAAAACCACCTGCGCGAACACATCGGCTGGCGCCTGCTCGCGCAGCACCTGGAAGAGGAAACGGATCTCGACCGAACACGCCCCCTGTGCGTCCGGCGCCCCGCAGTGCTCGCGCGCTTTGCGCCGGTTTTCAGCCTCGGTCATCGCTGCGCGCGCGGGCTCGACGCTCGCGCTCAGACCTGCGGTCAGCAGCGCGTCGCGGTACGCGCGAAAGTCCGGGTTGTAGCCGAGCTTTTGGGCCAGCGCCTCGGCCGCTTTCAGGTCGGGCGTGTCCATTACTTCGAGATACTGCTCGTTTTCACTCGCCGCGCGCGTGGCCACTTCGTCGAGCCAGTCGCCGGTGTGCTGCTTGCCGAGCCCGCCGAAGCGCGCGAAGGTCGCGAAGAACTGGTCGTGCCCGGTGATGCCGGCAGAGGGCACAAAGCCGCGCATGGAAAAGCTGTCGATCAGCGCGTCGCGCAGGTGGTTGTCGCCTTCAAGCGCCGCCGGCCCGCTCACCTCGCCGGGCTTGCAGGCGCCGTGCGGCGCGGTGCGGTCAAACGCGAGCGCCGCCGAGTCGACACACACGTCGTCTGCCGCGGCTTCGTCGAGAAAGGTCTCAGCGTAGATCGCGCCTGAGAGGTGCATGTGCAGGTCAGCGCCCTTGGGCAGAGCCTCAAGAAAAGCGTGCAGCGCGAGCGGGCCATGCTGCCTGGCTACCTCCATCGCATGCGAGGTCTGCGCCTCCTTGGACGAACTCGCCTGGAGAGGCGCCGCCGCGGCCCGCGCATCCGCCGCAAGCAACAGCAGCACCCCCGCGAGCCCATGCAACGCAACTGCGCGTAGCATTTGAAGTGCTGAGAATGGCAAAACAGGGGGAGCGGCGAGCATGGTTGCAGCAAGTGTATGGCATGGGTTTAGCAGAGCGGCAAGGGTGTTCGCCGAAATTCCCTTTCGCCTCTCCCTGTTGGCCGGGGCGCTGCTGTGCACGGCGGCCTTCGCGCAAACACCCGTCGGGACAGCAAGCCCAGGCCCGATAGGCGATTGGCTCGCGCCCGTACCGGCCTTCCCGCTCGCTACTGCCGCAAGTGTGGGCGGCCTCGCGATCCATCAGCGCAGCTCCGCCCTGCAGCCGTTCACCGTAGCTGGCGAGTGCGGCGCGTTTGTCGGCCAGGGCGACGGCAGCTTCGAGGCGTGGGCATGGCCGGTCAAGCTGCTGAGCCACATGCGCATCACGGCGCAACTCAAGGACTACACGGTACCGATTGACGTCAACGACCAGTCGGCCGAGATCACGGTGCAGCCCGATCACACCACCCTTACGTTTGCGCACGCGGCGTTCACGGTGCGCGAGATCCTATTCGCGACCCAGTGCAAGCAGCCTGGCGAGGCGGGCGTCGTCGCTATGTTTCAGGTATCCTCGACGCGGCCCGTGACGCTTACGTTCTCGTTCACGCCTGAGCTCAAGCGCATGTGGCCCGCGGCTAACTACAACGCGCCCAGCCCGGAGTGGGTGCCCGCTGCAGGCGCCGGCTATTACCTCCTGCATACCGACTCCGACGACCTGGCCGGAGCGGTCGCGATACCAGGCACAGAGCCGGGCATCCTGGCGCCCTACCAGGAGCGGCCGAAAGATTTCCCCCTGCAGCTCGTGCTGCAGTACGACCCGGCGCGCGACGGCGAAAAATACTTCCCGCTGCTGATGGCCGCCGGCACCTCAAAGCAGGCAGCCGGCAAGCAGGCGCTGACGGCGCAGCTTGCCGCGCTCGGCAGCAGTGTGCGGGCGCAGTACGAGAGCACGGCACAGTATTACGAGCACTTTTTCGACACGCGCATTGTGGCCGAAACGACTGACGCGCGCTTCGACCAGGCGATCCGATGGGCCGAAGTATCGATCGCCCAACTACGCGTTCGGCATGGCAGCGAGCAATATGGTAGCGAGCTGGGTCTGGTCGCAGGGTTGTATAGCTCGGGCGACTCAAACCGCCCCGGCTTCGGCTGGTTTTTCGGGCGCGACTCGCTCTACACGCTGTACGCGATCGACAGCTACGGCGATTTCGCGCTCACCCGCGATGAGCTCGACTTCCTGCTCAAGCGCCAGAGGGCCGACGGCAAGATCATGCACGAGTACTCGCAAACCGCGGAGCTGGTGGACTGGCCGCATCTGCCTTATGAGTATGCCGCGGCCGACTCGACTCCTCTGCTGCTGATGCTTTTTCGCGACTACGCCGAACGCTCGGGCGACATAGCCTATGTGCAACAGCACTGGTTACAGATTCAAAGAGCGTGGGAGTTCGAGCGCACCCATGACTCGGACGGCGACGGCATCTACGACAACGCGCAGGGAACCGGCTGGGTAGAGAGCTGGCCGCCGGGCATGCCGCACCAGGAGGTGTACCTGGCCGCGCTCGACGTGCAAGCCTCGCAGGCCTACGCGCAACTGTCCGCGCTGGCGGGCAAGCCGGACGGTGGGGCTGGAGAGCGCGCGAAGACGGTAGCCGCAACGCTCGAACGCGAGTACAAGCCTGGCTCCGCGAATGGTGTGTACGCATTCAGCTACAACGGTGTCGTGAATGGGAAAGACAAATTGGACACAACCGCGACCATCTATCCCGCGGTCGCCTGGTGGGACGGAACGTATGCGCTGCCCGCGAGCGAAGGCATGTTTCATCGGTGGGCATCGCATGAGTTCTCGACCGACTGGGGCACACGCGACCTGGGCGAGCACGAGGCGCTCTACGACCCGATGAGCTATCACCAGGGCTCGGTTTGGCCGCTGTTTACCGGCTGGGCCTCGCTGGCAGAGTATCGCGCGGGCCGCCCGCTTTCCGGCTACGCGCACCTGATGCAGACCGCCGACCTGACCTGGGCGCAGGACCTGGGGGCGGTCACGGAGCTGCTCTCAGGCCAGTACTTCGAGCCGCTGGGCCGGTCGACCACGCACCAACTCTGGTCTTCGTCCATGGTGTTGACGCCGGCACTGCGAGGGCTTTTCGGCGTGAGCTTCAACGCTGCGACCGACACGCTGCTCGTCGCTCCGCAGCTTCCGGCAGAGTGGCCCGGCGCCACACTGCACCACGTCCCGGCGGGCGAGGGCAAGCGGGTGACGCTGATCTTCCATCGCGAGGGTGCTGCCATGGCGGTGCGCATGCAGCCGGAGCAGGGCGCGCCTCCGAAGCTGGCCGGCCCCGCCGGTTTGGAGTCCAGGGATGGCGTCCTCGCGATCCCGCTTCCCGGTGCGGAGCTTGCCATCCCGGTGCAACTGCCGCTGCCCGGCGCCCAGACAGGGCAGCTCAAAGTACTGGAGCAGCACACGGATGCGCGCAGCGCCACCTGGGTGCTGGAGGCGCGGGGCGGCGCCGAGTACAGCCTGCCCCTGCGCCTGAACGGAGTGCGAACCGTGCGCGCCGAGGGTGCGGTCCCGGTTGACGCTGCGCCGCCGGAAAACCACGCGCCGCTTGCGGGAAATGTACTGCTCGCGCCGAGCGCGGGTGCGGAAACGCAAACGGATCCCGGCTCGCAGGACCGGAGACGCGGAAAGGCAGAGAGTGCACTGCAGACGTTGAAAATGCGATTTCCCCCGGGTGCCGGATATACGCAGCAGACCGTGACGGTGCGCTGGTGACCGCGGGCCTTCCGGCTCGTCCGGAGCGAGCACGCATCGCGGTAAAAAGTTCTGAACAGGTTCCTGTGACACGAGGCCGCTCATGCTCTGGATTGCGATTCTGACTGCACTTGCCGCCGGCGCGGCCAACCCGTTTCAGTCCGGCACCAATGCGGAGCTGAACAAGCAACTGGGACAGCCGGTGCTGGCCGGGGTGTGGGTTTATGTCAGCGGACTGGCGGGATTGCTGCTTGTGGCGCTGGTCGCCCGACAGTTTTCGGCCGCACATTTCGGACGGATTGGAGCGGCTGCGGGCTCCGTCCCATGGTGGGCCTGGCTCGGTGGCGTGATCAGCATCGCATCCACCATGGCGGGGCTTCTGTTTGCACAAAAGCTCGGCTCGGGCTTGTTCACCGGATTGAGCCTCACAGCGTCGCTCATCACCTCGGTGCTGCTGGACCAGTTCGGATGGATCGGCTTCAAGCAGCACACGACATCCCCAGCGCGACTGCTCGGCTGCTGCCTTTTGGTCGCGGGGGTGTGGCTGGTGTCACGCTTTTAGCTGTGCCGGAGGGATGTGCATCGCGTGCACTTTACTGCTAGACTACGAAAGTTGTCCGGCGCCGAGGCTTCCTCGCCCGAGCGGTGTCAGACATCATCTGCAAGCGCCTGCACGGACAGCAGATGTTCTTGGGACTCCCAAGGCCAGATAGCTCAGTGGTAGAGCGCGGCCCTGAAAAGGCCGGCGTCGGCGGTTCAATCCCGTCTCTGGCCATCACCTTTTCAACAGCTTTGGGATGGGCAAAGAGTTGAAGTTTAGTCGCGCGAACGCTAAGCGAACAGCAAGCGATGTTCGCAGTGTCGCAAGTTTTTTCCTGATCTAGTTAGGTCCATCCATCATGGTCCAGATCACCTTCGCTGTGGTGCCAGTCTTGGTGATGTGGGCACGTCTCAGCTTGGCGTAGCGCTCGGTCATCTTGACGCTGGCGTGACCGAGCGTTACGCCAGTTCGTACAGCTCGCCAGCGTCCCTTATGTGGCAGGATGCAAAGGTTTGACGAAGATCGTGGAACCGGAAGTCATGGATATTCGCTCTTTCGAGCAAACCCTCAAAATTACCTTCCGGTCTCTGACGCTTGCTGGCTGGCCCACCCTTCGGCGGAAAGATTCGATCCTGTCCGATTATTGTTGAAAACCGCCGAATCTCTTCGGCCAGCTCCGACGGTATCGGAAAGAAACGCTCCTTGCCCTTATTCAGCTTTGCCCGAATCGCCAGCAGTCCTTCGCTATGCTATCGCGGTGTCACCGAAGACAAAGCCGTTGGTCGCCTCGTCGAGGGGCTCCAGCGGCCTTCTATGGAGTTCTCTAAGGGCCAGCACTAGAACTGGCAAGTTCTCCAAGCGAACCTGAAGGGCTGCGACTTCTTCCGTCCAGGGCCGCTGATGCGGGCGCTGGAATGCGAACGGCCCTCCGTCCTGCTCATCTACGAGTTGGATAAAGTAGACGACGGCTTCGAGGCGATGCTCTTGGAGATCCTGTCCGCCTGGCAGCTGTCCATTCCGGAGTTCGGCGCGGTGGAGACCAGGAGCAATCTCTTTGTGGTCCTCACCTCCAACGAGGAGCGGCGATTGGGCGGTCCGACTCGCTGGCGCAGCCTGTATGTGCGTGTCGAGCACCCGACTCCCCAGCGCGAGGCCGACACCACCGCCAGCCGCACTCCCAATGCTGACACTGACTTCCGTCGCGACGTGGCGGCCATTGCACTCTCTTTCCGCAACTACTCTCTCGAAAAGCCACCTTCTGTTTCCGAAATGATCGATTTCGCCAATGCGCTACAGCTGCTCGGGACCGATCACGTGACTGAGCAGCTGCGCGATGTCCTGTTGCCATTTCCGGCTAAGACGGAGAAAGACCGACGTCACCTACTTTTCCTCCCGGGTTTTAAGAGCTTAGTTGATGACGTTGCGCGCTTTCGCGCTGCACGATCCAGATGTGGAGGTTCGGAAAGCTTCGATCCGGTATCCGGGCTGCATGAGGGACGATGAATCGGGGTGCTGGCGGTGGACGGCGGAGTCACTGATGCGCCTTTGGGCGCCTATCTTTCGAAATTGGCCCGACGCTTGGGTTCGTAACGATAAGTCGCCATAACGGCAGTAACGGCCCGATCGCTTCCACCGAGGACGTTCCTCGGGGACGTATCGCACCACCGCGTCGGGGGAAGATAATAGACTGCATGAAAGGCGCTCTATGACGGATGACAGACACGGATGGCAGGAATGAGCAACCGCCTGCCTGAGCTACCGCCCGGCGCTTTGCTCAAGGACGACGGAGGCGACGACGCCGACTTTTACGCGCCTGCGAGACTGGTTACCCAG
>CAXTSA010000019.1:11394-18325 GCA_964246755.1 uncultured Acidobacteriaceae bacterium | reverse complement strand
CGGAGGTCGTCAACAACCAGGGCGTGGCAGCGGCCAGGCGAGGCAAAGACGGCGCGCCGCTGTTTCAGCAAGCCATCACCGAAGACCCCAAGGACGCCGATTATCACTTCAACCTGGCGCTCGCGTATGTGCGTCGTCGCGATGCCGCGAATGCCGAGAAGGAGGCCGCGGAAGCGCTGAAACTGCGGCCGGGTGACTCCGAGGTGCAGGCATTTGCGAACAGTCTGCACAATCCCGGCTTTCTCGACGCTCCGGCTGCGAACACCGAAGCCGGAACGCCGGCAGCGCCAACCAACCTGCCGCTCGAGCGCGTCAAGCGTTCTTATAACGAAGCGGCGTTCCGGCAGGCCGCGTTTGAAATGGAGCAGATGGAAGCGCTGCGGGCCGCGACCGAGCCGCCGGGCAAGCGCTTGATCGCACTGCTGGCGGATGCGAACCGCTACCTCAATGCAGGGCTGCTGGTCGAGAGCGAGCGCGAGTGCAACCGCGCCCTTGCAATCGATCCCAACTCCGCCGAGGCCTACGCTGGGCTCGCGCGCATCCGTGAGCGCACGGCGGATCGCGATGCGGCGAAACAGCTCGCGGCCCGGTCGGTGCAGCTGCGAGACAATCCCCCTGCGCACCTGGTGCTGGCGCGGCTGGCGCTGCTCGCCAACCAGGTGCCGGTCGCCGCGAGCGAGGTCGAAGCGGCGCTGCGGCTCGACGCTAACAACGCGGAGGCGCGCGGGCTACGGGGAGCCGTGGAGGCGCGAGGCGGGCAGGTACCGTAGTTTTCACGGGAAACAAATGCCGCTGGCGGCGCCCCTTGCGCTCGTCATACACTTGGCACGTCATGCGCCCTCGCGCGTTCGCTTCCCTTTTCCGTGTGCTCGGCTGCTCGGCGCTCCTTACGCTGGTCGGAGCCCTGTTCGCCGCGGGGCGGTCCGGTATTGCCGCCGCGCCCGCGACCCAGCAGCCGGTCGTCACCGTACTCCATCTCGATACGACCATCCAGCCGGTCAGCGCGTGGTATCTCGAACGCGGGTTGCAGCAGGCGAGCGACGCGCATGCCTCCGCCGTGCTGGTGCTGATGAACACGCCGGGCGGATTGCTCGAGTCCATGCGGGACATGGTGCACAGCATCCTGGCCTCGCCCGTTCCAGTGATCGTGTACGTCTCGCCCTCGGGCAGCCGGGCCGGTTCAGCTGGGTTTTTCCTGCTTGAAGCGGCAGACGTCGCGGCGATGGCGCCTGGAACCAACGCCGGCGCAGCGCATCCGGTCATCGAGGGCGGCAAGCTCGACCCCATCATGAAGCAGAAGCTCGAAAACGATGCGACCGCGTTTCTGCGCTCGTTCGTGAGCCTGCGCAAGCGCAACCTCGCGGCCGCGCAGGATGGGGTTCTAAACTCGAAGTCCTACTCGGAAGCCGAGGCGATGCAGCTTGGGCTGCTGACCCTGGTGGCCCCCGACGTGCCGAGTCTATTGCATGCGCTCGATGGCCAGACGGTGACGCGCATTAGCGGCAAGACCGCCGTGCTGCACCTGCGCAATGCGCGTCTGGTGGACGCTCAACCCTCGTTGCGCGAGCGCATCCTGGGCACGCTCACTGACCCGAACCTGGCCGTGCTGCTGCTGGTCGCCGGCGCCCTGCTCATCTATCTGGAGTTCAATGTGCCGGGCACCATCATCCCCGGCGCGCTGGGCACGTTGCTGATCCTGACCGCGCTGTTTGCGCTCAACCTGCTGCCGCTGCGCTACACCGCGGTGATGCTGCTGATCGGAGCGGTCGGGCTAATGCTGCTGGAGATCAAGGTGCCGAGCCACGGAGTGCTCGCGGCTGTCGGCATCGGGTGCCTGGTGGTTGGTTTGCTCACGCTGGTTGCCGGACCGATCCCAGAGATGCAGGTGCGTTTTGCGACGGCGCTCGGCGTCGGTATGGGATTCGGCCTCATCACTGTATTCCTGGTGCGCATCGCGCTGCGTGCCCGCCGCAACAAGGTCGTGACTGGCCCGGCGGCCATGGTGGGCGCCCTGGCGATTGCGCAGGAGCCGCTTTCGCTTGCAGCTTCCGTGCAGGGTGCCTCGACTGGGCGCGGGCAGGTGCTGGTGCGGGGTGAACTCTGGTTTGCCGAGGCAAGCCGGCCGGTGCCGGCGGGCGCCCAGCTGAAGGTGATGGGCGTGCGAGGACTGACACTGCTGGTGGAGCCGGTTTCTGCTGCCGAGCGTTGAGGAGAGTAGAGTAGCTGCGGTAGACTTCGCATTTCTAAGGAAACGAAAGGCACGCATGAACATCTTCGCCGCCGCGGCCATTCTGATCGTCGCGTTTTATCTCTTCTCTTCCATCATTATCCTGCGCGAATACGAGCGGGGCGTTATCTTCCGGCTGGGCCGCGCGCTCGTTCCTCCAAAGGGCCCCGGCGTGATTCTTGTGTTCCGGCCGTTCGATCAGATCGTGCGTATCTCGCTCCGGCAGGAGGTGCTGGAGGTGCCGCCGCAGGACGTGATCACGCGCGACAACGTGACGATCAAAGTCAACGCGGTGATTACTCTGCGGGTGCTCGACCCATCGAAGGCGGTAATCGAAGTGGCGAACTACGTGTACCAGACCTCGCAGTTCGCGCAGACCACGTTGCGGTCGGTGCTGGGTGAGGTAGATCTGGACGGGCTGCTGTCGCACCGCGACGCGCTGAACCAGCGCATCCAGACCATCATTGACTCGCGCACGGAACCGTGGGGCGTCAAGGTGGTGAGTGTGGAAGTCAAGCAGGTGGACCTGCCGGAGTCGATGCTGCGCGCAATGGCTCGGCAGGCAGAAGCAGAGCGCGAGAAACGCTCAAAGATCATCAATGCGGACGGCGAGTTTGAGGCTGCGCAGCGGCTGGTCGATGCCGCTAAACTGCTGGCCGAGCAGCCGACAACCATGCAGCTGCGCTACCTGCAGACGCTCAAGGATATCGGAAACGAGAAGAACACGACCATCATCTTTCCGCTTCCGATCGAGATGCTTTCGCTGCTGCAGCGGGCCGTGGGTGGTGTCACGGGCTCTGCTCCCCCACCGGCCCCTGACGCCGCGCGGCCGGAGGCGGCTGCTGACTGGGGCAAGATCCTGTGAGCAGCGCACTGGAGCGTCACCACGAGCTGCTCGGCGAAGACGAGCCGCCGCATGACCTCGTGCTGGGCGCGCCGGCTCTGCTTGGAATCTTCTTCGCCCTCGCGCTGATCTGCGCGGTCTGCTTCGGTTTTGGGTATTCGTCTTCATCCGCGCACGCGTGGCATGTACCGGGGCAAAGCACGGCAGGCAGGCCCCTCGCAATGCAAGGGGCGCAGGCGCCAAAGCCCGAACCGCAGCCGCTGGGCGGCACCGGGGTAAGCGAAGATCCCGCGACGACGCCGATGCCTGAGGCCAACTCGTTCGGGCCGTCGGAGGACGTCCGGAGCAAGCCCGCGCCTGGGGTCAGCCTCGTCCCACGGAGCACTCCCTCAATGGAGAACGCTGCGGGTATGGTTGCGGAAGCAGGGAGCGATCCGGCTCGCCGCGCCAGTGCGCCCGCGCAACGACTGGGGAGCGAGAAAGACGCGACGCCGAGAACCGCCATCCCCGCGGGAAACGCCCCTCCGACGGCGCCGCAAGAACTGCCTGCAATGGCGGCCTCGTCCTATGCGGCGGGAACAGCCGGAGCTGTTGCACGGCAAGCAAGCCTGATGGTGCAGATCGCCGCTGTGACGCGCGCCGCGGACGCCGAGACGCTGGCCAGCGCGCTGCGGCATGACGGTTTCGCAGCGATGGTTCGCACCTCTACCACCGACAGCTTTTTTCATGTGCAGGTAGGGCCTTTCGTCACGCTGGATGCGGCCAGGACCATGCGCGCCCGCCTGGCCGACGGCGGTTACAACGCCTTCATCAAGCCATGACGACAGCGGTGCCACGCTTGTGCGCGACGCGTAAAAAGCAACTGCTTTGGCGCAGGCGCCGCCGCCGCGCTCAGGATGAGAGGCTTTCTGTACAGGGCAGCAGCTCTGCCGTTACTCGAAGGTCAGCCCCGAGATTGTTCCACGTGGAACACCTTCAAAGATGCGATCTGTGCCGGCTGATGCCCGGTAAGTAGCTCTCAACAAACCGGTTACGACGAGCAGCAGGAATTGGCGTACTGTTTCGCCGATCTATGCTGGCCGATCTATGCTGGCCGATCTATGCTGGCCGATCTATGCTGGCCGATCTATGCGGGAGGGTTAGGAAGCGCGGAGGCGATGGCCGCGCGGACGGCGTTTTTGAGCGCGTCCCGGTCGGCGAACTCGGCCGGCAACAGCGGTCGGTGCACGACGACCTCCACTTCTCCTCGCCGCAGCCGCAGCGCGCCTTTGGGCAGCAAAGCTCCGGTACCGATGAGCGTGACCGGCACCACCGGAACGCCGCTCTCCATGGCGAGAAAGAACGGGCCTTTTTTGAACGGCAGCAGATGCCCGTCGGGCGAGCGCGTTCCTTCGACAAAGGCTGTTACCGAGATGCCAGAGCGCAGCACAGCTTCAGCCTGCTGGAGCGAGCGCCTGGCGTCCTCGACCGAACCCGAGCGCGCCACCGGTACAAAGCGTGCCAGACGCATGCCCCAGCCGAGCAGGAGGATGCGCAGCAGTTCCTGCTTGATGAGCATGGCGGTGCGCCGGGGCAGCAGCACGGCGGCAAGCAGGGGCGGGTCGAGGTTGGAAGCATGATTTGAGAGCAGCAGGCACGCCGAGGCCGGCAACGGCGCCTCGAAGCGTACGCGGGTGCGAACGCCGGCAGCGCGCAGGCCCAGGCTGCCGTTGCCGACGCCCCAGCGGTAAAGGAGGCCGGCGTTGCCGGTGAGCACGGTCCACGGCAGCGCGACCAGACCCACCGGAACGGCGAGCACGGCCCAGACCGCGAGCAGCAGCAAAGCTCTCAGCACGGCGGACTACTGCTCACACAGGGCGGCGAGACGCGCCGGCAGTTTCTCGTAGATACCGTCAAAGCCGCCGTTTGAAAGGATGGCGACCACGTCCCCTTCGGTCAATTCGGGCGCGACGGCGTCCACAATGTCATCGGCGTGCGCGTACAGGGCGGCATCGTGGCCTCGATTGGCGAGCGCGAGCACGACCTGCTCGGGGCGCAGGCGTTCGCCTTCCGGGATGCTCTCCTGCTTGAAAACGCCGGCGAGCACGATGCGGTCGGCGAGCGCAAGGCTTTCAATCAGCTCGCGCTCAAAGACGTTGCGGCGTAGGGTGTTCGAGCGGGGCTCGAGTACAGCCCACAAACGGCTCTTTGGGTAGGCGGTCCGAAGCGCTCGCAGGGTTTCGCGGATGGCC
This sequence comes from uncultured Acidobacteriaceae bacterium, assembly GCA_964246755.1. Taxonomy (GTDB): domain Bacteria; phylum Acidobacteriota; class Terriglobia; order Terriglobales; family Acidobacteriaceae; genus EB88. The sequence continues at coordinate 13,023 of CAXTSA010000019.1, read as the reverse complement.
GTCGGGTGGTGCGCGAAATCGTCGATGACGGTGATGCCCCCGATGACCGCGCGTATCTCCAGGCGACGCTTGACGCTTTCAAAGCTCGCGAGCGCTTGCTCGATGGCGGCGACGGGGACGCCCTGGCCGGCGGCGAGCGCGGCGGCTGCCGTGGCGTTGAGCGCGTTGTGCTCGCCGGCCATGGGCAAACGAAGCTGCGCCCATGGTTCCCCGGCGCGGCGCACGGTCCAGCGCGTCACGCCTGCCTCATGCGTCATGTCGGCGATGTGCCAGTGCGAATCGGGAGCGAAGCCATAGCGCTCGACCGGGCAGAGGGCCTTGGCGACGCACTCCTGCACGTTAGGGACGCCGTCGAAGGCGACGATGCGGCCGCGGCGCGGGACGAGGTTGACCAGGCGCTTGAATGCGGTTTTTACCGCGTCGAGATCCCGGTAGATGTCGGCGTGGTCAAACTCGACGTGGGTCAGGATGAGTGCGTCGGGAAAGTAGTGCATGAACTTCGGCCCCTTGTCGAAAAAGGCCGTGTCGTATTCGTCGCCTTCGATGAGAAAGGGGCGGGTTTCGCGCAGGTGGAAGCTGGTGCCAAAGTTCTCGGCCACGCCGCCGATCAGGAACGACGGCGCGAGCTCAGGGTTGGTCCGCGAGGCTACCTCGTAGATCCAGGCAAGCATGCTGGTGGTGGTGGTTTTGCCGTGGGTGCCCGAGACGACCAGCGACTCGCGCCCGCGGAGGAACTCTTTCTCGACGAGCTGCGCCATGGAGGTGAACGGGATGCGATGGTCGAGCACGTACTCAAGCTCCGGGTTGCCGCGCGAGAGCGCATTGCCGATGACGACGAGGTCCGGCCGGGGATTGAGATTGCGCTCGCCGAAGGGCTCGGCGACCGGGATCGCGAGCGAGCGCAGCAGGTCGGACATGGGCGGGTACGCGGCTTGATCGGAGCCGGTGACGCGATGGCCTTTGAGCTGCAGCAGGCCCGCGAGCGAGGCCATGGCTGTGCCGCAGATGCCGATGAGGTGGATGTGTTTTGTCGTGCTTCGCTGAGTGGAGTACGCGTTCCCGTCCATGCTGGTGCCTCTAGCTTCGCACATCCGGCCGGGGGCGCACGGCCGGTTCGAGCAGGTCGAGGGTCGCTTCGGAGTCTGTGACGCCGAAACGCGCTTCCACCCCGAACGGAAGCGTTACGTTCGCGCGCGAAACATGGCCGGAGCGCAGGCCGATCGCGACCGGGCCCGTGAAACCCGCGAGCGCGTGCAGGATGGCTTGCTCGAGAAGCGCCGCGGGCGCGCCGGGGGAGTGGCAGTCGAGCATCTCGCCGAAAATGATGCCTGAAACGCCACGGAGTTTGCCCGCGAGCACGAGTTGGCGGAGCAGGCGATCGACCTGGTAGGGTTTGACGCCGACGTCCTCCAGAAAGAGCAGCTTGCCCTCGGTTTCAGGCGCGTAGGGGGTTCCGAGCGAGGCGGCGAGGAGGGTGAGGCAGCCTCCGTAGAGGATCCCTTGCGCGGCACCGGGCTGCAGGGTGCGCAGGCCTTCCCCGGCGCTGTAGCGATGGGTGTAGCCGCCCAGCACGGCCGCGAGGCTCGCTTCGTCCACACCGTCGGGGAGTGAAAAGTCCCCGGCGAGCAA
>CAXTSA010000019.1:684-11384 GCA_964246755.1 uncultured Acidobacteriaceae bacterium | reverse complement strand
GGCCGAGCCGGTCAAGAAGAAAAGTCTGGATCGCGGTCATGTCGCTGTAGCCGAGCAGCGGCTTGGGGTTGGCGCGGATGAGGTCGAGGTCGAGCCCGGGCAGCAGATAGTTGCTGCCGTAGCCGCCGCGCACGCACAGGATCGCGTCGACCTCGGGGTCGGCGAATGCGGCGTGGAGGTCGGCGAGGCGTTCGGGGGCGGCCGCGCTGAAGTAAGGGGCGCTTCTGCCTTGCGCGTGCCGGCCGAAGCGCAACTGCCAGCCGCGGACCGCGAGCGCCGCGGCACCGGCATCGATGCGCGCCTGCTGCGCGCTGCTCGCCGGGGCGACAACTGCCACGACCGGCCGCGCGGGCAGGGCAAACGGCTTGAGGAGCGCTATTGGTCCGCGGGGCGCCGGCGCGTCGCTTCCAGGCAGGCTCATGCGAGCGGCTCCCCGACAAAGGCCTGTCCGATGGCGATCAACTCCGCGGGACCGGTGAGCTCCATCTCTGCGTTGCGGCTCGGCCAGGCGACGGTTTGCGTGCCGCCCGGCGCGTGTACGTCGAGCACGCGGTCGCAGCCGTGAAGCAGCATCGCGGCCGCGGCGCTGGCGCACGTGCCGGTGCCGGAGGAGGTGGTCGGGCCTACGCCGCGCTCAAAGATACGGATGGCGATCGCGCCGGGGGCGAGCACGTGCACGAACTCAACGTTGGTCTGCGCGGGGAACTGGGGGTGAAAGCAGAGGGCGCGGCCCAGCGTCTGCCAGTCCATGCCGGAGGCGCGGAAGGATTCGTCCTCGACGCGGATGACGAAGTGCGGATTGCCGGTCGAGACGATCGCGCCTTCAACCAGCACGGCATCCTCATCGAGCGCGAGGCTTGTTCGCTGGACGGTGGGCACGCCCATGGTGGAGCTCAACTGCATGCGAACGCCGCGACGCTGCCCGAGCACGCAGGTGCGCTCGCCGGCGTCTGTGCTGAGCGTGAACCGCGCGCCGGGTTCAGCCTGCGTCTTGTACGCCATCCACGCGGCGACGCAGCGGGTGCCGTTACCGCTGATCTCTGCGATGCCGCCATCGGCGTTGCGCAGCCGGATCGCTCCCGTGCGCTCGCCGGTCCAGCGGAGGAACTCGACCCCATCGGCGCCTACGCCCGTATTGCGCGCGCAGAGTGCAATGGCGAGCGCTCGTTGCTCGGCATCGGTGAGCGCCGGCTGTTGGTCCGCTACAAGAAAGTCATTTCCGCAGGCATGCGCCTTGGCGTACTCGATCATGCGTGGATCCTCTGGACTCGTTGCATTTTGCTGCGCTAGAAGGTGCGTTTGACGGTTGACTCATAAAGCCGCGCGCACGGCTGGCCGGTGGCGCAGATGACATCGAGCAGCCTGAGCCCTTCAGGGTGCGCCCGCACTGCCTGCGCCGTGGCGTCGCCGTCGAGCGCGACGACGAAACGGGCTGAGTGCGCGGGGTCGGCGAGGGCGCGACGCCAGAGCAGCCAGTCGGAATCGTTGATGGTGCGGGACAAAGAGATGCCGGCTTGCTGCACCGCACCGACGTGGTCAGAAGTGTACATGAGGATGAGCCCGGCAGGGCCCAGCTGGTCGAGCGCCCGCGCGAGGGCTGACTCGAACGGGATGCGTGTGCTGGAGTTGACCACGGCCTCGCCCAGGACCAGGGGGCGCTCGCGCATGAGCACCCCATCGTTCGCGATGAAAAGAAGCGCGATAAGGATCAGGGCGGGTGCGGCGATTCGCGGACGGTGCGCGCGCAGGGAGGCGACTGCCTGGGCGGCAAGCCAGGCGAGACCGAGGGCGAAGACGGGCAGCAGTTCCAGCCCGTAGCGGGTGTTGTACCAACCGTGCGGGTACCAGCGCGGGATGAAGATGGGCACCGATCCATAGGCGACCGAGTACATGTAGAAGGGGAGCGGGATCCAGAGCAGCAGGAAGGCGGCGAGCATGCCCTGACGGGCGCGGAGGGCAAGTGCGGTTCCGGCGACGGCGCCCACCATAAGCAGATCGGCCAGCCATCGCGTGGTGGCGTTCAACTCCCCAGCTTTAGCGAAGTAGAGCAGCGCAATGGGCAGGTTGTGCCAGCCGGGGTAGTGGCCCGCGCCGTGGGCGCTGGTTTTGGCGTCGATGGCGCGCGCGGAGTAGGGCCCGCGCATGAAGTCGAGCGGATCGCCGAACTGCCGGGCGTTGTAAGCGAGCCAGCAGAGCGGGGCGGCGAGCAGGATGGCGGTCGCGAGCAGGAACGCGCCGCCGGAGCGCTGGCGGAATGCGCCGGAGCGGAAGGTGTTCCAGGCGAGAAAGCACCAGGCCATAGCCGAGAAGACCCAACCGTCATAACGGGTAAAGATCGCGGCGAGGAGAACCAGGGACGCGCCGAGCAGGGTATGGCGGAGCACGCGTTCGCGCGCGACGCTGGGGGTGGAGCGACAGGTACGGGCGTGCTCGGTGACGAAGACGGCGCCCCATACCATTTCGGCCAGGAAGATGGGCTCGCTCATGGCGGTGGTCTGCAGGTAAAGCAGGCCGGGGTTGAGCGCGTAGACGAGCGCAGCCAGCAGGGATGCACCGGCAGGCAGGGCGAAGCGCGCGAGCCGGTACATGCCGGCTGTGCCCAGGATGTAGGCAAGCATGGAGGGCGGAGCGCCGGCGAGGCCGGTCCGCCACAGGTGCATGCTCTGCGCGAAGGGGTACATCAGCAAATGCGGCAGCGGCAGCCACACCGAGCCGAGCTGCCGGAAGCCGGGGTAGAGCGAGTCGCCGAGCCGGCGCGCGATGTGGAGGTGCGCCACGGCATCGCCATAGAGCAGCAGCATGCCGTTTTTGGTGCAATAGGCGAGCGCCGCAAGCGAGAAGATCGCGGCCACGCAGCCTACCAACACACACTCCTGCCGCAGCGTGGCGGCCACGGGCGGCGCGGTCAGGCTCGTGCTGCTGGTTCGCTGCTTCATGCGCGGCAGCCGCTCAGTCGAGGTGAGAAAACTCGCGCAGCCGGGCGACGCGCGCGTCGATCTCTTCGCGGGTGAGCGTTTGGACGCGCTCGGTGCCGAAGCGCTCGCAGGCGAACGAGCCCATGGCGGCGCCGTAGAACATGGCGCGCTTCCAGGCGGCCGGCGTCACGAGGCCGGTTTCGGCCAGGGAACCAAAGAAGCCGCCGGCAAACGAGTCGCCCGCGCCGGTGGGGTCCATCACTTCGTCGAGCGGCAGAGCCGGCGCGCGAAACGCGACGGACTGGGGACCGGGCTGGCCGGGGAAGGAGCGCTCACTGAAAAACGCGGTCGCGCCGTACTCGCCGTGCTTGACGATCAGGCTCTTCGGGCCGAGCTCCAGGATTTTCCGTGCGGCGCGCAGCAGGTTCGGCTCCCCGGCGAGCAGCCGCGCTTCGCCGTCGTTGATCAGCAGCGTGTCCAGGCCCTCTAACACGCGCAGCAGGTTCTCGCGGGCGCCGGTGATCCAGAAGTTCATGGTGTCGCCGCAAACCATGCGCACGTTGGGCAGCTGCGCGCGGACGCGTGCCTGAAGAACGGGGTCGATGTTGGCGAGGAAGAGGTATTCGGAGTCGGCATAGGCGGCGGGTATTTTGGGCGCGAAGCTCTCGAAGACGTTGAGCTCGGTGGCGAGTGTGTCGGCCTGGTTCAGGTCGTTCAGGTAAGCTCCGCGCCAGAAAAAGCTCTTGCCGGCGACGTGCTCGATGCCCTGCGTGTCGACGCCTTGGCCTGTGAGCACGGCTTCCTCGGCGGCGCCGAAGTCTTCGCCGACGACCGCGATCATGCGCACTTTTGTAAAGAACGAGGCGGCGAGCGCGAAGTGGGTTGCTGCGCCGCCGAGTACGCGATCGCGCTTGCCCGAGGGGCTCTCAATACCGTCAAACGCGACACTGCCGACTACCAGGATGCTCATATTTTCTCTTTCTCGATGTTCCGCGTACGCGCGCCGCCTATGCGTTGAGGTATTTGCCGTAGAGCAGTGCCAGTTTCTCGCGCGTGGCCGCCGGGATGGCTTCGCGGCTGGTCATGATGGCGAACTGCGCCGCGGTCGCGCAGGCGCAGGCACGCTCACGCGGCAGCAGGCCCACGGCCGTGCGGACCACGCGACAGGCGTTGGCCGTGTTCCGGTGCATGACGGCGACGACCTGCTCGACCGTGACGGCGTCATGCCCGGTGTGCCAGCAGTCGTAGTCCGTGACCATCGCGAGGGTCGCGTAACAGATTTCGGCTTCGCGTGCGAGCTTGGCTTCCTGGAGGTTGGTCATGCCGATGATATCCGCGCCCCAGGAGCGATACAGGTTCGACTCGGCGCGGGTAGAGAACTGCGGGCCTTCCATGCACACGTACGTTCCGCCGAGCTTGCCCGTGACCTCGGCCTGGGCGCAGGCCTGCTGCAGGGCCTTGGCCACGACGCCGCAGACCGGATCGCCGAAAGCGACGTGGCCGACGACGCCCTCGCCGAAAAAAGTGCCCTGCCGTAGGAATGTGCGGTCGATGAACTGGTCGGGAATCACGAAGTCGGTGGGCTTGTGCTCTTCCTTGAGCGAGCCCACGGCGGAGACGGAAAGGATTTGCTCGACGCCGACGGACTTGAGCGCGTAGATGTTGGCGCGAAACGGGAGCTCGCTCGGCAGCAGGCGATGCCCACGTCCATGACGCGAGAGGAACGCGACGCGACGGCCGTCGAGCGTACCCAGAACGAGCGGGTCGCTCGGCTCACCCCAGGGCGTAGAAACCTGCTGCTCGCGCACATCCGTTAAGCCCGGCATGGCGTACAAGCCGCTGCCCCCGATAATGCCGATTTCTGCCTGCTGCAAAGGCTCGCTCCTGTACTGACCGACCCTCAGTATACCCGCGGCACGGCTGCCCGCAGCGCTCCCTGCCCGGCAAGCAAGCGCCGCAGCGGCGCGGTCATGCTCTCGCGCGGCGGTGCGGTCCAGGCTGTTGAGGTGCCGGTCTGCATCTCGAGCATCAGCGCCATCACCTTTTCGGCAAGCGGTGCGGGCAGGCTGTGGCTCACGAAGAGGTAACGGTCCTGCTGCTGGACCAGAACAGGGCCCTCCTCGGTGGAAAACAGGGTGCGCGTGCCGGTCTGCTCTCTGGTACTCAGGGTTTTGTAGCGCTTCGGCAAACTGCCGCGGTACACGCGCGCAAAGGCCGAGGCGGCCGCGGGGGTTTTCCAGCGGGACAGGTAGGCAAGCGCGATCGAAGCGGTATCATTTTTCGCTGCATCGGTGGTCGCCGAGCGTGCCTGCGCTGCATAGTACAGGCCGCCGTCCCAGGCCAGCGCCGCATCCGCCCCGGCGCCCTTGTCGCCGAGCGCTTCGCCCAGCATGCGTACGTCGAGCGCGCCCATCACGCCCACGTCGTAGGGCGCCCAGTCAGCATCGAGCAACGAGTGCAGGTCTGGCATCTGTAACAGCGGCGGTTGCTCATTGCGCATGTAGGCAGCAGGGTGCAGGATCTCCCAGGTCGTGCTCGGCGGCCGGTTCAAGGCATCGGCGAAGGCCGCCTGTGTGCCCCGGCTCTTCAGCAGCGTCTGCTCGAACGCCAACCCCTCTTGATAGGGAAACAGGAGCGACTCGCGCAGCACGAGCGGGGCGCTCGAGAGAATGGGCGAGTCGGCATCCTTGTCCGTCGCGTCGCTCATCGCCTCGACCGGGATGGCAGGCAGGGTGCGCAGCGACTGCCCGCGGCCTTCGAGTCCCCAGTCCAGGTAAGCGACCATTGCCTGGCCTTCGAGCACCGCTTCGCGCGCGGAGTCGGTCTCGTCCGTGCGCACGTGCTCGCGATCCTGCTGCGCGTTCTCCGCCGTTCCGTCCGGGCCGGCATTCTCCCACTTGTCCAGGTCGACGCCGCGCGCGAGCTGGTACTGGTCCTGCAGCGCGTGTGTCAGCTCATGCGCCAGCACCGGTTTTTGCGAGTCGGCATCGATCCAGTCGAGCAGGTTCACGGTCTTTGTCTTCGAGTCATAAAAGCCCGCGACCTGCTCGCCCAGCAGTTTGAGCAGAAAGGGCCGCAGCTCAAAGCCCTGGGGCAGCAGTCCGAACTTTTCGAGCACGATGGCCGAGCGCTCAATGCGCGCTGTGTCTTTGTCCTCGTCCATCTTCTGTTTGAGGAAAGCCACGACCTGCTCGCGCGTCAGAAGGCGGCGCTTGACGTGTTGGCGGGCGGGCAGGCCGGTATCTTTGGCGTCGAATTGCAAGATCGTATCGACGGAGCGGAACAGCTCCGCGGCCTGCGCGGTGCTGATGCGCGGCTTGGGGCTGGCTGGCGCGGTCTGGGCTGCGGTATGCGTCGCGCCGTCTGCTGCCCGGCTGCCTGCGGGCGTCAGGAGAGAGGCTGCGGCAAGCGGCAGCCACGCGTAGCGTGCAGGGATTCGCAGAGTGGTTCGCGGAGTCGTTCGCAACGTCGTTCGCAACATAGTCCAGATGGCATGGTAGCGCGGCCGCAGCCCGGCTCACCCCGGCGGCACCTTATAATCGGGAATGCGGGGCATATATTTTCTGCCCGCGCTACGGCCTATGAGCGAAGCAGCCCACCTCACCGACGAGCGTATTGCCGAACCAGTTGCCGAGCTGACGCCGCTGGCCGGTACCGTTAGCGCGCCCGTGCTCGTGTCCTTTGCCGGCGTTCAGACTCCAGGATTTTTCTCAAGCCCCGCCGAAGAGCTCCACGCCCTTAGAACCGGCGCGGGAGCCTACGATCTGGGCTGGCGCGCGCGCTTTCGCGTCACGGGAGACGACCGCGTTCGCTGGCTGAACGGCATGGTCACCAATACGGTCAAGGATCTCGCGCCCGGGCAGTTCAACTACATGTTCCTGCTGAACGCGCAGGGGCGCATTCAGGGTGATGGCGAAGTGTACGCGTTCGACCGTGAACTGCTGCTGGCGACCGACCGCGCGCAGGCGGCCCGCGTCGGGGAACATCTGGAACGGTTCATCATCATGGACGACGTGGAGCTGGCGCTTGAAGCCGATGTCACCGCGATCGGGGTCGCCGGCCCGCAGGCCGCGGCGCTGCTGGGCGGCGCGGGTTTCGGGAGCGCGTTGGCTTCCGAAGGCCGCTTCATCGAGCACAACGGCGTGCTGGTGGCGCATCAGCGAGGGGACCGGTACACGCTGTGGACCGGCACCGCGGCGGTTGGGGAGCTGTGGGAAAGACTGCTGGCCGCTGGCGCGGTTCCTTGCGGCATCGAGGCGGCGGAAGCCTTGCGTGTGCTCTCCGGAATTCCGCGCTACGGCGCTGACATCCACGACAAGAGCCTCGCGCAGGAGACCGGGCAAACGCGCGCGCTGCATTTCAACAAAGGCTGCTACCTGGGGCAGGAGATTGTGGAGCGCATCCGCTCGCGCGCCACGGTGCACCGCGCCCTGCGGGTTTTTTCGCTTGAGGGCGAAACCCCTTCGCCAGGCACGCCGCTGTTCGCCGAAGGCAAACCGGAAGCGCCCGCGGGCGAGCTGACCAGCATCACAACGGTGGCGGCCGCGGAGTGGACCGGCGCCTACGCACTGGGCACCGTGCGCACCGAAGCTGCCCAGGCATCGCTTGCCTATGCGGGCGGCGCCGCAAAGGCTTTGGCGCGCGCCCCGTTTGAAACCGATTGAAAGGACACTACCACCATGGCAGAACAGCCACCCGCTTTTGTTGTTGTCGATAAGCGCAAGTACACCGCCGAGGGTGACATCCGCGAAGGCTTTGTCGCGCCGGAACCCGAGCCGCCCGCGCCCGCGCCGGAACCGGAGTTTTCCTCAGCAAAGGTCGTGACGATGCCTGCGCGCACGAAGGAAGCCGCCGAAGACCGAACCGGCGGCGCCGACGACCTGCGCGAAGAGGACATGGCCGGCGCACTCGAGGCGACCGGGACCGACATGCGCAGCCTCGGCGAGGACGACCTGGAAACGGATGCGCTTGAGGACGGAGGCGCCGAGGGTATTGGTGAGCCGCGCAGCGCCGCCGAGACTGCCGCGCAGGATGCGGCGTACCGGCAGAGCGCGCGGGAGATCGACTCCATGCTGGAGCAGGCGAACCCGGGCATGCAGCAGCCTGGCGCCGTTACCTTCGACCATGTTATCCAGAGCTTTTACCTGTCGGCCATCATGGCAATGGGCGCCGGGACTGAGCCGGGGCAGAAGCCGCGGATCGACATCCTGGGCGCGCGGCAGTCGATCGACATGCTGGCCGTACTGGAGGAGAAGACGCGCGGCAATCTGTCGCCGCAGGAACAGCAGTTGATCCAGGGAATCACCTTTGAGCTGCGTATGATGTTCCTCGAACTCACGAACGCGATCAGCCGGCAGGCGCAGCAGCCTCCTCCGCCGGGCGGCCTTCGCTAGCGAATGGGCCAGCCGGCGACCATCACGGTGCTGGGCAGCGGCACCAGCATGGGGATTCCCATCCTCGGCTGCCGCTGCGGCGCCTGTACCTCGACGGACCCGCGTGATACTCGCACACGGCCATCGATCGCGGTTGACTGGAGCGGGGGCGAGCACCGGGTCATCATCGATACGGGTCCGGAGTTCCGTATGCAGGCGCTTCGCGAAGGCATCAGCAGCGTCGACGCGGTGCTATACACGCATGCCCACGCCGACCACATCCTGGGCCTCGACGACCTGCGCCCCCTGACGTTCCGGCGCGGGGCTCGTCCGCTGCCGCTGTACGCCGACGAAGCGACCGCCGCGGTGCTGGAGCGCATCTTCGACTACACCTTCTCGCCCGGGTCCACGTACCCCAACAAGGCGCGTGTCGCGCTCCATCGCATCGGCGGCTCCGACGCGGTGTCGGTCGCAGGCGCCAGCTTCCAGAGGGTGCCGCTGATGCATGGCGGACTGCCGATTGCCGGCTACCGGTTTGGCACAGCCGCGTACCTTACCGATATGAGCCTCATTCCCGATGAAAGCCTGCTCTTGTTGCACGGCCTCGATGTCGTGATCCTTGACGCGCTGCGCTGGGAGCACCACCCCAGCCATGCCAACATCGAGGAAGCGATCGGCTGGGTCGGGCGGATCGGCGCCCGCTGCGCTTTTTTCACGCACATGTCGCACGAGCTGGCCCACGCCGCGACGGAAGCGAAGCTGCCCGCGCATATCCGTCTGCTCTACGATGGGCAGCGGATCCCGATCGAGCTCTAACGATGCTTGTCTTTCGCGCACTCGAGGCAGTCCCGGCGCAGTTTGGTCCGAGCGTGGTCGCTATCGGCAACTTTGACGGGGTGCACTGCGGTCATCGCGCGATTCTCCGCGATGTTTGCCGGCGGGCAAGTTCCGCCGGCGCGCGGTCAGTTGTGGTCACCTTCGACCCGCATCCCCTGCACGTGCTGCGCCCGAGCGACGCTCCGTCGCTGATTACCCCGATGGCGCAGAGGCTCGATTTGCTTGCCGGCACAGGCGTGGATGCGACGCTGGTGCTTCCCTTTACCGAGGAGTTTTCGCGGCAGAGCGCCGTCGGCTTCGCGGGAGGTGTTCTCGCCGAGGCTTTGGGGGCGATGGCGGTGCATGAGGGCGATAACTTCCGCTTTGGCTACCGGGCTGAAGCGGGAGTGGAGCAGTTGCGCGCGCTCGGGGTTGCGCTGGGCTTCTCGGTCGTCGCGCACTCGGTGCTGCACCGGAGGGGATACGCGGTTTCCTCAAGCCAGGTGCGTCGCTTGATCGCAAGCGGGCAGGTGGAGCAGGCGCGGGCGTTGCTGGGCCGTCCATTTTCCATTCATTCCACGCCGGCGCGCGGGCGGGGCATCGGGGGGCGACTGCTGGTACCCACGGTCAACCTGGCGCCCTACGGGGCACTGAAACCGGCACATGGGGTGTATGTCACCCGATTACAGATCGGCGGCAGGCAGTTTGAGGCGATTACCAATGCTGGAAATCGCCCCACCTTCGGCGAGGACTCCTACGCGATCGAGTCGCACCTGCTCGATTTTGAGCCCGGCGTGGGTGAGCCGCTGGAATTGAGTGAATCGACTCCGCTCGAGCTCCGGTTCCTGCACCGCTTGCGAGGGGAGCAACGCTTCCCTTCCGCTGACGCCCTGAGGCAGCAGATAGGTGTCGACATCGCGAACGCGAGACGTTATCACGCCCTGGCGCGCCGCCTGAGCGGGGCATCCTCGCTCACCGCTCGCTGGTAAACTGGAATTCACCGCCGCTTCAACCGAAAGACAAAACCTATGTTTGAGAACCTGCAGGACAAGCTTCAGCGCGCTTTCAAGAACCTTCGCGGCCAGGGCACCGTCACCGAGGAGAACATCAACGACGCGCTGCGCGAGATACGCCTCGCGCTGCTGGAGGCCGACGTCAATCTCGCCGTCGTGAAGGAGTTGATCGAGCATATTCGCGTCAAGGCCCTGGGGCAGGAGGTGATGACTTCGCTCTCGCCGACCGAGCAGGTCATCAAGATCGTACGCGATGAGCTCGTGGCGCTGCTGGGCAAGGATACCGCGCGGTTCCAGTTCGCTTCGCGGCCGCCGACGGTGATTTTGATGGCGGGCTTGCAGGGTTCCGGCAAAACGACCACCAGCGGCAAGCTGGCAGCCTGGCTGCAAAAGGGTGGGCATCGTCCACTGCTGGTCTCGGTCGACGTATACCGCCCGGCGGCGCGGCAGCAGCTTAAGGTGGTCGCGCAGGCGATCAAGGCCAGTCTTTACGAAGGCGACGAACGCGGGGAACAGCCTGGCCCGGCGCTGGTGGAGCGGCTGGCGAAGGAGGCACGGCGCGAGGCCGTGAATACCGGCTGCGA
>CAXTSA010000019.1:0-672 GCA_964246755.1 uncultured Acidobacteriaceae bacterium | reverse complement strand
CTGATCGTCGATACGGCGGGGCGCCTGCACGTCGATGGCGAACTGATGGACGAGATGGCGATGCTGAAGTCGCTGCTGGCTCCGCAGGAGATCCTCTTCGTGGCCGATGCCATGACCGGGCAGGATGCGGTGCGTTCGGCCGAGGCATTTCATCAGCGGCTAGGGCTCACCGGCACTGTGCTGACCAAGATGGACGGCGATGCGCGCGGTGGGGCGGCGCTGTCGATTCGCCATGTGACGGGGCAGCCGGTGAAGTTTATCGGCACGGGCGAGCGCTCGGATGCTTTCGAGCCGTTTCACCCGGACCGCATCGTGAGCATGGGCGACATGATGTCGCTGATCGAGCGCGCCGAGTCCACGCTCGACCGCAAGAAGTCAGAGGAGTTCGCGAAGAAGGCCCTCTCGGGCGATGGCTTCACGCTCGAAGACTTCCGGGACCAGCTCCGGCAGATTCGCAAGCTCGGCTCCCTGCAGAGCATTCTCAAGATGCTGCCGTCGGTAGGGCCGTTCCAGGGCATCCAGCAGATGGCCGACCAGGTGGATGAGAAGCAGTTTGTGCGGGCGGAAGCGATTATCAACTCGATGACAAACAAGGAGCGCAACAACCACGAGATCATTTCCGGTTCGCGGCGCAAGCGCATTGCCGACGGCTCCGGCACCAGCGTGCAGGAA
>CAXTSA010000018.1:0-18526 GCA_964246755.1 uncultured Acidobacteriaceae bacterium | reverse complement strand
CCGAGCTTCTCCCCGCACTGCCCCCTGAACTGATCGCGCAGGCCCGGGCCTTGGTGCGCGCCGCCAAGGCCCCCGCGACCCTGCGGGCCTACGGCTCGGACTGGCGTCATTTCGCTGCTTGGTGCGAGCGGTTCAGCCGGAGCGCGCTGCCGGCCGAGCCGGCCACGGTCGCCCTGTACCTGGCAGCCCTCGCCCAAAGCCATCGGCCCGCGACCATCACCCGGCGGCTGACCGCGATTACCAAAAACCACGCCGCGGCGGGCTACGACTCGCCCGCCGCCATGCGCCACGCCGCCGTCGCCGAAACCCTCCAAGGCATCCGCCGCACCCTGGGGGTCCGGCAGCAGGGCAAGACCGCCCTGCGTACCCCGCTGCTCCGCCAGGCCCTGGCCGCGCTCCCGCCGAGCCTCGCCGGGGTGCGCGACCGGGCCGTGATCCTGCTGGGCTTCGCCGGCGCCGCGCGCCGGGCCAACCTGGCCGCGCTCGCAGTCGAAGACCTGACCTGGTCCGAAGCCGGGCTCGCGGTCACGCTCCGGCGCTCCAAAACCGACCCCGAGGGCCGGGGCCACACCCTCGCGGTGCCCCGCGGTGCGCAGCCCGCTACCTGTCCGGTGCAAGCGGTCGAGCGCTGGCTAGCCGCGGCCGCAATCACCGCCGGGCCCCTGTTCCGCCCCATCGACCGCCACGGCCGCATGGGGGTCCGCGCTCTCCACCCGGAGTCGGTCGCGGCGATCCTGAAGCGCGCCGTGGCCCGCGCGGGCATCGACCCGGCCGCCTACGGGGCCCACTCGCTGCGGGCGGGGTTTGCGACGGAAGCGGCGCGCGGCGGGGCCACCGTGTGGGACATCATGCGCCAGACCGGCCACCGCTCCCCCGCCACCGTCGCCCGCTACATCCGCGAAGCGGAATTGTTTCAGGACGCCCCCGCCGCCCGGCTGGGGCTGTGATGGAGTTCGCGGGATGGGCGGAACAGAAAAACGAGAGCCGGCTCGGGGAGCTGGAAGCTGCCCTGTTCGCGAGCCGCCGGCCCCTGTCCGCCGCCACGCTGGCCCGGCGGCTGGAGCTCCCCGAAGCCGAGATCGCCGGGCTGCTTGCCCGCTACGCCGCCGCGCTTGCCGAGCCCGGCCGCGGTCTCAAGCTGCGGGAAGCGCAGGGCGGCTGGCAGCTCCGCACCAAGCCCGCCCATGAGGACGTGGTCCGGCGCGCCCGAGCCGAGCGCGGGGAGTTGCCCCTCACCGCCGCTGCTTTGGAAACCCTGGCCGCGGTTGCCCTCCGCCAGCCGGTCTCGACCCAGGAAGTCAACCGGGAGCGCGGGCGCGACTCGGGCGGCACGCTGCGGACGCTCCGCAAGCGAGGGCTCGTCATGCGGGGGCCCGCGCTCCTCGGCAGCCCCGGGCTGTGGCGTACTACGGGGAGATTCCTGGACGCCTGCGGGGCCCAGAGCCTCGACGAGCTGCACCGCGTGGGAGCCTTCGCCCGCTCCTTCGCCCGGCTCCGGGAGGCGGCGAAGGAGCCGCCCGCACCGCACGGCGAGCTACCCTAATCAATCAATATCACCGAAGAACTCGACGACGATTCCTGCTGCTGATAACGCCTGGGCTGCAGAAGTCATTGATCGTTGGGGTTGCAGGGGCTAGGGTGAGCGTGGCTATTCTTTGCTCATGAAATTCTAAAGCGAGTGTGCAATACGGAGACTTCAAAGGCACAGCGGCCGCCGATAGGTCCGACAGTCAAACCCTGGAGAACCTGCTGCGAGACCAGGGGCGCATCCACGAGGGTGAGCACAGGGTTGCAGTTTCTTTTACGTGCGGGAACAGTTCAGAGGACTGCCCAATCCGCTAGCCCTTGCAGTGCACTTTTTTAAGGGAGAGTGGGAGGAGGCACGTGACTTTGTAAACAAGTCGCCTGGCGGAGCCTTGCCGGTGCGGATCGTACGCCTGGATATGGGGATGGAAGAGTTTTTTCGCTCCTGGAAACGCTTTGATGTTGTCCTGACCACCCGCGCACTTCCCCTGGAAGCCCGCTAATATGAAGAGGTGGAGAGCTCTTCTACCTAGACATCAGCAGGCTTTCGCGGATCACATCATGTCATCGGGCAAGGCTTGGGTCCGGTGATACGAAAACACAGACTACCAGTCCCGTCGCAAAACTCCTAAGTCCGCGAGAATCACCAATTCGATGGAAATGGGCCATCCCTGCGTCGCGCAAGTATCTCGCAGGAACGTTTCCGGGTGCGATATATTTTGCAAAGCATGAGGAAACGGGTTCTATATGAAATAGGCTATGCCCGCATCTCAACCGAAGGTCAGCTGCTGACGCTTCAACTCGACGCCCTCAAGCAGGCCGGATGCGCAAAGTTCTTCCAAGAAAAAGTCTCCGGGGCCTATCGCGACCGGCCGGAGCTCAACCGGATGCTTGACCAGCTTCGTAAAGGCGACATCGTGATCGTCTGGAAACTCGACCGGCTAGCCCGCTCCACTCGCAACCTGCTGGACATTGTCGAGACGATCAGCAACACCGGCGCCCGCTTTCAACCCATCTCCGAACCCTGGGCCGACACCACCACCCACGCCGGCAAGATGATCATGACCATCTTCGCCGGCATCGCGGAGTCGAGCGCGGGCGCACCGGGGCCGGCCGGGCCGACGCCCATAAGCGCGGAGTCCGCTTTGGACGGCCAAAGAAGATGAACGAGGATCAGCGCAAGCTCGCAGAGCGGCTACTCAAGGAAGGCAAATCGGTCCGGGAGGTCGCCCACACCTTCAGTGTTCATCCCGCCACCCTCTACCGCATCCTTGCACCGGCAGCATGAAGTTTTTTACTGGAGGGGCTCGCCTTCCCTACACAACAGGTTCGAGGCACTCATGACAAAGCACGAACAAACCGCTATCAAGCGCCTGATGGGATTGGCGCAGCAGGGTGACTCCGGGCAGAGCCGGATCATCGCTGATTTTCTGCTCGCATGGTGGAACGCAGAGGAGTGCGGAGGCTTTGACCTCACTGGCTTGTGGAGAGTCGAACCCTCCATCGCCCAGGATATGGTTACGGTCGTCGGCTTCATCGCATCGTCACATAAGTATGCGGATACGCTCGGTTACGACAAGGAATTCAAGTCCATCCTGCGCGACTGGCGCCCTCAGCTGTAGACCTGACTTTGAAGAAATATGTCGTTCCACAATTGCAACCGAGTCAGATTGCCCTTGGTGACAGCAATGTTGGGTTTACCCCTATTTGGATTGAGATGCCCGGTGCTCTCGGCTTTGCCCCCGACCTTGAAACGCTGGCCGTCGGAGGATGAGGTCGTACCGTCGCCCCAATGGGCAGCAAACGGATGGCGGGATTGAGCGTTGACCACTCGGACAGCGCTTTCGAATAGGTTTCATCGCGGATATGCCAGGCCTGCAGTCATGAGAGCCTGGCGTAGGTCGTGCCCGGGCAGGACTCGGCCATCTTGCTCAACCCGAGATTGATCGCATCGACCAGGATTGCGGTCAGCAGCAAGGATTTGTCCTTGGCCGTTTCGCCCGTCTTGAGGTGCGCAAAGTGCCGGCAAAGCCGGTCCACGCATCGACCTCCAGCAGCAGTTCGGTGATCTTGACATTCGGCAGCATCATCGCTGTTTCATCGATCGGCTGCTGCGCGGCCTCCGGTACTGCCGCAAGTGGCAGCCGCGCCGAACGGCCCGGCCTGGCCAAGGCGCAAGAGGGCCCTCCGGGAGGGCGACACCCTGGTCGTCTGGAAGCTGGATCGGCTCGGTGCCGCTTTTTGCTCCCACCAGCGAATAGGATCACCAGCAGCTCGCCATCCTTGCCGAAGTACACGCGGTAGCCAGGTCCGAAGTCCAGACGCGCCGCGAAGATGCCTTTGCTTTCGCCCTTGGCTGAAGAGAAAATGCTTTCCTTCAGCCGATCCAGAATTTTTAGGACGCGCACCTGTGTCACGCCATCGAGCCCTGTAAACCACCGTGCTTCCTCTAGGCTCACTGTGTGATTTCCCTTCCTGCGGCTGCGTAGGCTTCCAAGCTCTCGCAGCATTCATCCGAGTTTGCTTCTCCGATTATTGAAAAGAATGCCCAGCCACCGTTGAAGCTGCGGATCTATGCGGCCTCATCGTTACGGCGTCTCAAGCCCGCGTCCTTTGCGAGCCGCAAATCCATAGCCTGTCCACTCTTTCGTCATCGCTGTCCAGTTTTATCTTGTGCTGTTGGATGAATCTGCACGTACGTTGATTTACAGGGGTGTTTGCCTGTTTGGCTTGCCCGTGGGGCATAACAAACGATGGTATGCCATGCCTTCTTGGCAAGTATTGAGAGGAAGCTATGGCCTTTTCCATAGCTTTTTGCAATACCGGATGGTGAGCGTCTGGCTCATGTCCGTGCCAAACTTCGCCGACCGCCGTGAGCAAGGGCCGTGGGTTTGTGGGACGCGTTGCACTTGCGCGTTCTAAGCTCGAACGTTGCGAGCGGTAATTCCATAGGCTGTTTTTCGCGCGCTACCCGCTGTCTAGGTTTCGCGTCCGAGAACCGAATCGGGAATGCAGGCAGTCCTGTTAGGAGACAGTGAAGCTGATCTACGCCGCAGGGAAGCATCTTTCTTTCTTTAGGAGGGGCTATGTACGAACGATTTGACGATTCGGTGATTCTTCCTCACATCACGAACGTGACCCATACCGAGGAAGGTTTGCTCGTTCAGTTCAGCCAGGGAGCGACGATTTTTTATCAAACGGGCTTGCTTTGGGGAATGCGGGAATATGACGCCGATGTTCCCGTCGAAATCGTGCGCGGGCTAGTAAACCCACCTCGGGTCGTCAACTAAGTCATGTCCAGTCGACGATCTTTCTGGTGCAGCCGTCGAGGATGGCGGCCAGATACAGCCATCCTTCCCCGATAGAAATACAGGTGAGGTCGGCGAGCCTGACCTGGTTCGGCTTCTGCGCTGCGAAGTTGCGCGCGAGCCCGTTGAAGCAATCGGAGAAGTATGACGGCTGTCTCTTGTTCTGGCCCCGCGCAGGACCGCGTGAATACGCGGGGGATCCATGGGTGCCGCTGCTGTGTTCGGAAATCCCGGCAGCGGCAAAAAGGATATGTTGCAGGCCATCCAGCCAGGAGCTGGTTCGGCGAGGACACCGCATGCTCTTTACTACCTACGAGATGCTTGTGCAGCAATTGCTGATCGCCTAGCGCGACCTGAAACTGAGCCGCCAGATCCAGCGTTATGCGCGCTATGAAGGCCTGATCATTGACGACCTGGGTTACATCCGCAGACACTCGGGAGGAGATGGAGGTCGTCTTTACGCTGCTGGCCGAACGGTACGAACGCGGCGGTGTCCTGCTGACCAGCAATCTACCGTTCTCGAAGTGGGAAGGTATCTTCAAGGACTCGATGACGACCGCCGCGGTCATCGACCGACTTGTACACCACAGCGTCATCGTGGAACTCAGCATCCCCAGCTACCGGCAGGAGCAGGCCCGCAATAACGGGCAAGCTCTCGGCACGGAGCCGACCACCGAAACACGCGTTAATGAACTATCTTCCGGCTCCGGGCTTCGCCTTACGCCTCCAGCCGGTTCATCGGAAGCAAACCTAAATGTCGTCGCGAGCTAATGACGGTAGATGTCGCTCGTAGGGAAAAATAGATGTCGTACGTCGGAAAGAGTAGTTCGCGCCGATCAATAGGCCACTTTTGCCTGCTCTGGGCTGATGCCTTGTTGTGCAAGCCGTTGTGCCCCATGCTCTGTCAGGTTCCACGCCTGCGCCTTCAGCCCCTGTAGCTGAAGCTTCGTAGTCTATCGGCCCCGAAGAACGCCACCCTCATAAGCATCCACTGAAATAGCCGTTCCTATGTTGACCACATGGGAGATTGCACCAAGCATTGATAGCCCTGAGCAGTTGTTTCCAAATTAGGCGAGACCAGGACGATCAGGAAAGGGCGCGGAATTGAGGTTTGATACTCCTGCGTCTCCACCTCCAGCATAAAGCTGGTAGCCAACGTCGATGCTGTTGCCCCCACGCCTGCGCTGACAGGAGAATCGTTCCTGCGACATGGCTTTTCGATTGTCCATTACCGACGCTGACGTCGGTCACCGTCTGGAAGCTCGACCGGCTCGAACGCTTCACCCGCAACCTGCTTGAGATCGTTGCACAAATCCGAGTCTTCGGCGCGCTCCCAGTCCACCGCCAAGTCTTGGGCCGACACCACTATCGGTACAGGAACAATAATCATGACCGTCTTTGCTGAGCTCGCCGGGTTCAAGCGAGACTTTATTTGCGGATGCACCGGTGCTGGTCGGGTCAACAAGCCGAACCTTCAATCTTTTTGGCTTAGTTTCCCGGGTCGGGTCACAGGGGAAATGAACAATCTACCGCGAGGTCACATTTAAAGCCTTTCCGGATTCGTCCCGCTGTCATCCGGAGAGGGGCAGGAGGACGCGGCAGCAAAGTAGTTCTCACGTTTTCACGCAAGCAGCCGATGAGGCCCTGGAGTGGCTAGCGCAAATACAAGGGGACAAGATGCTGTGCAATCGATGTGTTTCCGGGTATTCCACCTTAGGTATTACCGCTGAGAAGACATCAGACGAGCTCAAGTGTGTCTATCGAGAACTGGTGAAACAATGGCATCCTGATCGCTACGAGAGTGAAGCCTGCTTAAGGATCGTTGCTAGCCAAAAGTTGGCGGCAATCAATGCCGCGTATTCTCATCTTTTTTCCTGCAGGAATGCCGGTAAAGGCGCGAGTGCGCCATTGCACCAGAGCAGCGACTTCAGCCATTCATATAGTGTTTGGGAAGCGGGCGATTTTGAAACCTTCCGGAGCGCTCTTTGCGGAACCGAGCAGGAGTCACGCTGCACAGGCCGCAGGCGGCGGTCAAAATTTGTCTGGCACAAATGCAAACGATGTGAACTGTTAGCAAATGCCTCAACCGCTGCACAAATGCTGGCTGGAGTTGCAGGTGTATGCTTCGTATTTGTTCTGCTTTGCTATGTCTTTCCTGACGCTGTAAGCGATATTACTTTGTGGATTGCCAGCCTTGAGGCGTAATCTTTGCGAGCATTTCCTGGCCAGACACCTGGGTGCGGCCAGCGGTGCGCTGGCCGCCGAACATCGTGGAAACCTCCGCTCGGAGATAGCATGAAGCACTTCACCCGAGCGGCGCTGGCCGTTGCCGTGTGGCTGTGGAGGGCTTTAAAAACCTGTCCAGAAACTAGCGAAAGAACCTCGGAAGGGAATATGCGGAAAGAGATTGTGTGGGTAACGTAGGTGCATGTACCCGAGCGAATTAACGGACAAGAAGTGGATGAGGCTGGAGCCGCTGCTGAATGAAGCGCGGGCTGGGCGTCAGCTGGAGGCCGACCGCGAAAGCATGAACAGCGCCGGGTGGTGGGCGCGATGTTGTATGCGGTCAAGACAGGCTACCAATGGCGGCATTTACCGAGCAACTTTGCTCCCTGAAAGACGGTTCATGAGCATTATCGCGCATGGCGGGACAGCAGTGTGCGGGAGCGGATCGGCAAGACGCTGCGCGACAAGGACGCCAGGCGGAGAGTCGAAATGCCACGCGAGCGTGGCGATCATGAACTAGCAGTCCGCCAAGACGGCGCTAAAGGGGGCGGCGCGGCTATGATGCGGGCAAGAAGATCAAAAGCCACAAGCAACACATCGCGGTAGACACCGAAGGCACTCTGCTGGCGAGGATTGTGCATTCGGCTGGCATCCAGGACCGGGTTGCCGCGCATGCCGTGTTGATGCGCTTGTTCTGCCGTTTCGACAGCGCCGCAAAGGTCTTCGTCGATGGCGGTTATACCGGCAAGCTGATCGGCTGAGCCAAAGAAATGTTCGGATACAACGTGAAGGTGGTCAAACGCGGTGAGTTACACCAGTTCCAAGTGCTACCAAACGATGGATCCCTCGAACGCACCTTCGCCTGGCCCAACTGGTCGCGCCGTCTCTCCAAAGACTACGAACTCCTCCATACCTCCACTGAAACCATCATCCATATCTCCTTCGCCCCCACCTGCTCCTGCGCCCACTACCTTTATTTTCTAGAAAGATTCTTAGGTACACAGGCCCGAATTCTCTGGGTTGGTGCAGCAGGATGCACCCTATTCGGGCGAGCTTGAACAGCGCAAACAGAAGGGCAGTTTGGGCTTGAGGCTCTGCGCGGAGTCGCAAGGGATGGCTTTGCAATGGCGAGGAGAGCAAGGGCGGCGTCGAGACGGGCGATCTCGGCGGCCATCGGGTAGAGTATAAGCGCATGGTCTTGGCCGCGTGTACATGTTTCCCCTTGGCCATGATGATTTGCTGATGGTGGAACCGGAGATTGATATTGTGTTGGCCGAGGTCGGTCGACAGCGGCGGCGGATTGTGGAGCAGACGCTTGTAATCCGGGTCATCGATGGCGCGGGTAGCGCGCAGGTACGGGTTCAACGCGAACCAGCTGTTTTAGTGGCGTCGGCTCTATCGGAGCAGTGCGCTGGGCGGGTTTCCGGCGAGCGAGCTGCGGCTGCTGCCTGTCTCGGTGGCCGAGGATGCCTCCCCGGCGAAGCCGGTTGAGGCTCCGGCTGTTCGGGCAACGTCGAGCTGCCGGGCCGAGCGCGCATTAGCCTGGAGGCAGCGTCGACGCCGCGCTTGCCTGCGCGGTGCTGGAGTGCCTGTGCCGGTGATCTCTCTCCCGGCGGGCACGCGCATCTGGATCGCGGCGGGCGTGACCGACATGCGCCGGGGCTTTCAGAGCCTAAGCGCCCAGGTGCAGACGGTGCTCGAACAGCAGCCGCTCTTAGGCCATGTTTTTGTTTTTCGTGGACGACGCGGCGACATCGTCAAGGTGCTCTGGCTCCACGGCAACGGACTCTGCCTGCTACCCAAGCGGCTGGAGCGCGGGCGCTTCATCTGGCCGCAGGCGGATAGAGTCAGCCTAGGGCGAGCGCGGATGGCGTTCAACGTGCGGCGGACGGAACAAAACGCTCCACGTGACTCGCTCCTGCCTGCAACTTCTCGACACGGGCGAATATAGCAGAACATTTGGTTCATGTTTCTCTAGGAAGAGTCGATAAAGATAGTGTTGAGGCGGCAACGTCGCGTAGCAGACCATGGGTAGCCTGGCTAGCATCCTTCGCCTACGAAGGCCAGCCGCCTCAATGTTGTGACCGCGGGCGCTAGCTAGACGATTGGTTCTGTTTGTCTACTGCCCTACAGTCTGTTTCACGCAATTGCTAAGTTTATTTGCTTCACATTCCCGAAATGAAACTCGCTGCAAAGAGCTGTTCTACTCTGGCACTGGCTTTATTTTGATGTGCTTCTAGTTAGCTGTTTAGAGGTGTTTTCCCGCTACCGTTTGGATCAGCCAGGGGAGACACCCATGAAAACACATGCTTCATTTCGACGTACGTTGTTCACGTATGAGTTGGATCAAACGGCAGCACACGCTATTTTCTCACCATCTGTTGTAGCTCGTGCACGGGGGCCGCTTTCGGAGTTCGCTTCTTCATACAGACTCCTAATCCTCATTCTTTCTATGACGTTGATCCTGCTTGCGGGATGTGGAGTTCAGCTTCCCGAGTCGGCAACGCTAGGTGTCGCAGTTTCTGCGCCGATCACACCGACGCCAACTCCGACTCCGGCACCGACGCCAACTCCGACTCCGGCACCGACGCCAACTCCGACTCCGACTCCGGCACCCATGCCAACACCGGCACCGGCACCCATGCCAACACCGGCACCGGCACCCACGCCGACACCGGCACCGGCACCCACGCCGACACCGGCACCGGCACCCACGCCGACTCTCGCACTACAGCCCGCGACTCAGTTCGTGCGTGCCGGGCAAACGGATCCACTCACAGTCGTCGCCACTAATCTTTCTTCTGCGAATCTGGTCTGGAGCATCGGTTGCGCTCCTACGCAACTAGGTTGTGGAACGATTTCGAACAGCGTGTATACAGCGCCTGACACACTGGTGGCCGGTACCAGCGTAACTATCACTGTTACCTCCCCTGAGATTCCAGTCTCAGCTTCGGCTGTCGTAATCATTGCATCGCCGCTACCCTCCATATCCAATGTTACCCCCACTTCCATTCCCGCTGGGGTTTCTTCCACGATTACAATCACGGGACATGGCTTTACACCACTGTCCCAGCTTGTTGTTACCCCACTGACACCTAGCTATACGTCCACCCTCCCTCCCTTTTCGCCACGTAGCGTGACGGCGACTACTGTTACCTATCAGGTCTCTGTCCCTTCTGCCGCGCTTGGACCTTTATCTCTTACCGTGTCCACTACCGGTCCAGATGCAACAGTTTCAGCTCCTGTAACAATAAATGCGGTATTGCCGGTTGGGTCAGGGGCAGCCGTCTTTGCGAGCCTGCCGATCTTTCACGTAGCCACCTATTCAGCTTCGGGGAGCGCTGATACTGGCACCTGTTCAGGAACAGTCGGCTCCACTACTCTCACATCGTGTTCTTTCGGGAGCGATAGTTTCTTCGTAGGTCAAGGCATTTCCATTCTGGGCGGGGGCGTGCCCGCCCAGACGGCCCCGATCACGACACCGCCGCTCGTCACGAGGCAAGGGCACGATGTTGCCGGACCACACACCTACTGCTACGTTGTCGACACCGCCGATCCACTCGAAGGAATTAGCGCACCGAGTCCACAAACGTGCCTTCAAGGGGAACCGTCCCTTTCTTTACAAACGTGGAATTCTCTCGCGACGACGACGTCAAACGTTGGACCATCCCCTGCGTTCTTATGGTATGTTTCAGAAGACAACGGCCCATTTCAGCTAGTGATTGTAGAAATGCATAGCAGTTATGCCAACGACGTAGGCCAGCGGCCCGGCACGAGAGGAGGCTGGCCGAACAATCTTCCATCGAGCAACCCTAACATCGAAAAAAACGAGGATTTCTTTACCTCTATCACGAACATCCAAAGCGGAACAATAACCGTTGCAGATCCACTCACGGCTTCCTTCGCCAATGTCTCCGTGCTTCACGACGACACACGCGCGGTCCAAAGCGCAATAGATGCAGCTGTGTCGGCTGGTGGAGGTACTGTCCAGTTTGACAAGGGCACCTACAACATTCGCCGCCCATCATTCCAATATGTTGAGAACAACTCGCTGGCGTATCCTCATTACACGACGAGTCTCGCCCTTGAGCCGTGGTATGCCAACTATCCTTACCTTTACATTCCGAACGGCGCGACAGGCAACATTAATCTGCAAGGGCAAGGAATCGACACACAGATTGTCACTCCCCCGGATCACGGGGCCATGTCGCAATTGATTGCAGTCGGCGCGTTTGGTCGTCCCGATTACACCACAACTGGATTATTCACCATTGACGAAGTCTCGAAGGGAGCGACGCAAGTTGTTGTGACGGGTAGCGTAGACGGTTCGACCCTGCATGCCGGAGATGACATCTGGATCTACTCTGGCAGTTTTCAGGCTCCTTGTCAGGGAAATCAAGGAATGACAGGAGACTGTCACTACTCGGAACTAAACACAATATCAGCTATTCAGGACGGTGTAATTACACTTGTTTACCCAGCTTCGAAGCACTACTACAATGACGGCGCTAGCTCATACGGGCTGGTAAAAATGCCAGTGACTCCCCACAATGTTGCAATCCAGCACTTGACTATCAATACCTATAGCCCAATCACGGCTACCGGCCTAGTCTATGGAATGCTAGTCAACGACGTGACTATAAACGGCTTTATAAGCCAAGGGCCGTTTGGAGGAGGCTTCAAGAGAGATGTCACGATCGAAAATTCTACGTGGGGTTTTGGAGCAGGCGATGCATCTTACGCAGGCACTGACGAATACGATCAATGTACTAATTACGCGTTCGTCAATAACAATGTCCACGGATATGCTGCCCCCGGAGCTGAGGGGCCGTCGCTTATGGCGCGCATTTATGCCACTGAAGGGTCTTCCCAATTCTCTTTCCGGAATAACCACTTCGATCATGTCGCGTTGTATTTTGACGAGACAACGGATGACGTTATCAGCAACAATGAATTCATCGACGGAATCGTTAACATGGGGAGAGCGTATGAGAACGTGCAGACGTCATTCAGCTTTGGACCTGCGCAGGATAATTCGTTTGTATCTTTCGACTCTCAATTAGCAGCCGACGTTGATACCAACACATTCACAGAAGACGCGACGTTTCTTCCGCCATTCATTCTGCGTGTCGGACCCTATCAGTCATCAACAATCGTCAATAACACGATAACATATAGCGGGCCAAACTCTATACCGGCAATTACCGCCTATTCGGGATCAGTTAGCGGAAACATAATTAGTATGTCAGGAACGGGCAATGCCCTTGGTATTGCGTTGGTACCAGATCAAGGTCCAAGAACTCCAGCGTCGTCATTTATGGTGTATGGAAATACGGTTTCCGTCCAGAACCCCTCAGCGGGTCTGCTCATCGCCAATCCTGGCTTCTCCGATACAGCACCCAGCTGCATTCAGAATAATACGTGGAATATGCAGGGATCAACAATGGCGCTAGTGCCGAATAACCAGGCTAAGTTGGTTGTCAGCTGCGTCAACTAGGATCAGCGTGTATGTTCGACAACACGTACAGAAATAAGAGCGCTGTGAAAGGATATCGTGGGGTCACGGTCTTTTTCGGGATCTACGGTCAGGTTTTGGCGGTCAAGGTGCCACGCGCATGATGAGGATGGCGAAGTGTAGCGTAATATGCTCTGCCATCCCGTCAACTCGTGACGTCAGCTAGCAACCGGCACAGAGGTGCATCGATACATCGTAAGCGTGTAGCGTAAACTGTCATAGCAGGTGGGTGTCAGAGCTATGTACCCAGACAAGCGTTTGTGGATACGAAGCTATGAGGATGTGAGCTTGTGAGGAGCCGATAGATTCCAGGGAAGCAACTCATTAAGTCTGCTGATGTGGTGATCGGAGGTGTGTGTGTTGGCGTGATGGAGATAGCGTTCAGAGTCGACTCCGTTGAGCTTTGTAGAATTGAGTAGGGGTATGTAGCAAAGGCCCGTTCCCCGCCCACGATCGATCCCGCGAATAGGAAGTTCTTTGGTCTCAGCGCGACACATTGCGGAGAATTGTGAAGCTGGCGAGCACATACTCCAGCATCTCGGCCACATCTTCGCCAAGTTCACGCAGCCTGCCGCTGCAGTCCGGGCACGCCTTGTGTTCTCGCGTGTGCGTATGGATTTCGCGCGGAATATGTTCAAGCAGTGGACGGCGGAAGGGTCTCGCAGCAGCATGGCGCTCTGCCGGAACGACGGCCTGCAGCTCTTCAAGCTGCAATTGTTAGCTTCGTGTCGTAGTCCTTGTCGGCACCGACGATGATGCGCCGTGAATTGCCCTTTTGCTTCTCTTCGCCTGCTTGTTCACCTTGGCGACAAACTGCTGTGCCACCCTCGCTGGTGAGCAGCCGGTCGCGGTTCTTCGAGAACACCGCGTGGTTCCTATACCGCATCGTCCATACCAAAGCCGACGAACCAGCGGAGCAGCAGGTTGTAATCAAGCTGCTCGACCAACTGCCGCTCCCGAACGGACCGAGTGGGCCGACGGCAAACCCCCTTTTCTGGCGCTCGCGAAGGTTGCATCCACAAACGCCTTTCCCAGGTTCAGCTTGCCTCGCTCGTGCAATGGAAACTAGAGGACGTGGAAGCGCAGCACAAACAATCGCTCGGGCCAACGCAGCGTCCCAGCCTGATCCACACCACACTCGGCAACTCGCTTTGGATTGCACCGGGGATGCGGAGCATCAGCCTCAAACGCGGCTTTTACCCGAAACGCACCTCAAATGACGCGAGGAGGCGCTATACACGGGGCAAAGTCTATACGTTGTGAGTCAAGAGAATCGTTTAACCATCGATGCAAATCGTCTGTCATATCCAAAGGGGGAAAAGTTGAGGGTGTGACATCTTAAGCTCGATGAGAATGTCGGGAAAACGATGCCGCCGTCGGTCGAGAGCCTCGATTAGCATCGCTGGGCTTAAAGGGCTCGCCTCGTACCACTGCTGAGGCATAGACTGAAATCCGCGCCATAAAAGATCGCTATCGATTGCTCGTAGCTTAGCGAGCCAAGGCTCAAAGCATCCTATGCCGCGGACTTCGTGATAAACGTTTCTGGTGCCGTGTAGCCCTTGAAGAGGTGCGCTGTCGAGTCGCCAAGTGTCGCTATTGAAGCAAAAACCGTGATCTATAAAGTGCGCCTTCATATTGGACCTGGAGCGATTCTGGGTCACAAAAACTGCTTGGCGCCCGTCAGCATTGCAAGTCCATTTATCAAAAATCAAAGCCCCGAGAAAATCGTGGCAGTTGGAGACCTTTGAAAGCATGCCAGCAGGGAGATATTCCACAGTGAGGCCTGGAAGCGTCCCCCCCATAAAGCGAGACCCAAACTGCAATCCAGCGGCATACGGCCGCTCTATCGAGTTTACCCTTGCCGTAAGTGTCGGGTTGTCTCGCACGAAGTCCTGTGAAACGTCAACAATCGCACCATGTGGAACAGGAAGCGCGAGAATCTCAGCTAAGTGGGTAGCTAACCATTCATTGGCCAACACATGCCGGTGCTGGGGGTTGTCCAAGAATTTTACAACATACAAATTCTGGTCGTCCCCCATAATCAGGTGACTGTAAGATCCGCCGCGCATCCGGCGAAAGTGCACGGCCGCCTTGACAGGGTGTGGAACGCGAGCCAGGTCTTGGATCATCCCGCGTGTGGAGCTTGCGCAGACTGTCTCAATGGCATTCCGCCGAATTCAGTATGTCGCTGATTCCGGACTCCTCGCACGTGCCTTGGCGTTCAGCCCGTAGAGAGCTGGCAGACAGCTCTTGCAATTGTTCTAAAGCATAGCGACTGTCCAAGTCGTCCGTTGTTGGAATGTCGTCGAAGACGGCTTTCAGGTACGGCACATCCTGTTCCGCCACATATCGATTCCAGTCTTTCAATAAGATCAAGTGCAAGCCGTCGGGGGGGACGGCTTCTATGCGGCGATAAACGACCGCGACACTCCGACCGAATGAGCTCAACACGTCTGGACAGTACTGCAAAACGACATACTCAACCTTCATCGTACCGAGCCTCACTCGCAGGTGGCTCACAAAAGATTGCTAGCTTTTTGCGGGCTTCAACGATGGCGGAGCACACCTTACACAAGCAGTGTCGCACAAGAGCGGGAGGGGAATGCTTGGCTTTCGAGGTTCGCATTGAACCCTATGCGCCAGATGGCGCATAACTCATTGCGCCGGGCGAGAAGGAACTCAAGAGTCCTCCTCTCGTGGAGCAAATCTCTCCACAACCCAGGAACGGAACGGACTGCATCTTGGAAAACGTTGTCTGTGGCCCGGCTTAACAAGACGATCCAATCGTCAATGGGCTGTGCACCACCCGCGACCTTGCACGCAGCGCGATACGCATAGGGAGCCTCTGCTGCAAGCGCGGGAAGCTTTCGCACTTCAAGCACTCCTGAATGACCAAAAAAGTAGATGTGGACGGGCCGGAGCTCGTCAAGACGTGCGATGTATTGCCGGGGTCCGCGATGAGCTAGCCACAGGTCCAAGATGCGCATACATCCTATTTGCCGCGCGATCTTTGGATTGGTTTGAACAATCGCTGCCGGTAGGTATTCAACGAAATGTCCGGTATCGGTGGCCATCCGCGAACCAAAGTAGATGCCGCCAGAAAGAGGTACGTGTATGCCATCATCACCACTGCTGCTTTGACGATACTGCTGGCAGACTGTGTCGTCGAGTTGCAGCATCGCCCAGCGCGCCATGGAGAGACCAAGTTTGTTCCCTAAATTGGTCGATAGGACTTCTCGGAAGGAGAGCGTGCGGGCCATTGCTGCAGGAAACACCTTAAGTACGTACATCGCACCGTCGGAAGCAGTGACCAAGTAGGAATTTGAGTGCGCATGCATGCGTCGGTGAATAGCAACAACGGCGACAAGCTCAACTGCCGCGTTTAGGGGTGCAGTGGAAGCAGCATTCATAAATATCCTCAGAAAGCAAATGGGGGCTAATTGACTATCGGCATATCCAAGACATTTATTCACTGTTTTTATTGATATTTGGGGCAAAAGTGTATTTTTTACACTTCACATGGCAGATTGTTCCCAAAATGGCACTGGCGGTTGGCTTGACCCCTTATACTAAAGTTTTAGGCCGAGCGCGGAAGCAATACCGCGGGGATTGCTCAAGTAGGGGTAAACCCAACAATTGTGTCACCAGCCGCAAAGTAGCGCTGCGTTGAGCCGGTCAAGCAGATGGGGCGAGGGCGCGGTAGAGGGTGGCGGGGTGGATCTGGAAAGTGCGGGCGACCTCGCGGGCGGATTTGCCTTCGCGAAGCAGGCGCTGGGCCAGCAGAAGCTGCTCGGGATTGAGCTTCGAAGGCCGACCGAAGCGGACACCGCGCTTTTGCGCCTCCGCGCGGCCCGCGCCGGTTCGCTCGCGGATCAGGTCGCGCTCGAATTCAGCGATGCCGGCGAAGACGGTCATGATCATTTTGCCGGCGTGGGTGGTGGTATCGGCCCAGGGCTCGGAAAGAGACTGGAAGCGGGCGCCGGCGCTGCTGATGGCTTCGACGATTTCGAGCAGGTTGCGGGTGGAGCGGGCGAGCCGGTCCAGTTTCCAGACGATGACCGTATCGCTCTCGCGCAGCTGGTCGAGCATGCGGTTGAGCTCGGGCCGGTCGGCGGAAAGCGAGGGCATGGATGGAGCGTGAGCTTTCCGCGGAGCAGCTGGCCGAGCAGTGGACCCTCGACGCAACCGATTGGGAGTGGCTGGCGAACAAGTCGGGCGCGACCCGGCTGGGCTTTGCCGCGCTGCTCAAGTTCTTCGCGGCCGTTGGACGGTTTCCGCGCGAGCGCGACGAAGTGACCGCCGCTGCCGTCGAGTTTGTCGCCGGGCAGGTACGCGTCCCAGCCGCGGCGTGGCTGGAGTATCGCTGGGAAGGCCGGACGTTCGAGTACCACCGCGCTCAGTCCGCGAGGCGCTCGGGGACCGGGAGGCCACCGCCGCGGATGCGGAGGTGCTGGCCGACTGACTGCGGACGCGCTGGCTCGCCCGCGAGCGCAACCCGGACCGGCTGAAGGAGGCCGCGACCGCCCATTGCCGGGAGCTTCGCATCGAGCCTCCCGCGCCGGATCGCATGGACCGGCTTGTGCGTTCTGCCGCGGCAGGCTTTGAGGAGCAGTTCTGTCGGGAGCTGATGGCCGGCCTGCCCGAGCAAGCCCGGCAGGGGCTGGACGTCTTGCTGCTCGCGACCGCGCCGGATGCCGGGCGGGTGGAGTTGCATGCGCTTCGCGCCGACCCTGGCCCGGCAAGCGTCGAGACACTCCAGGAGGAGCTCGATAAGCTGAACCGGTTGCGCGGCCTTCACCTGGCCGCCGGGCTTTTCTCCGGGATCGCTCCCGCCATCGTCGAGCTGTATCGCCGGCGCGCCGCGGTCGAGGAAGTTCACGAGCTACGGCGCCATCCGGCCCCGCTGCGCTTTACCCTGCTGGCCGCGTTCTTCCATTTGCGGATGCGCGAGCTCGTCGACACGCTGTGCGACCTGCTCATCGGCATGGTCCACAAGGTCGCGCACCGGGCCAAGGTGAGGGTCGAGCGCGAGTTGGTCGCCGACTTCAAGCGGGTTTCGGGCAAAAACACCCTGCTGTTCGCGATCGCGGAAGCTTCGCTCGCCAGGCCCGAAGCGCCGGTCCGGGCGGTGATTTACCCGATCGCGGACGAGCAAACGCTTGGCGATCTGGTACGCGAGTTCAAGGCGACCGGGCCGGCCTACCGGCAGCAGCTCCACGCGGTCATGCGCACGGCGTATCGCTCGCACTACCGCGTCATGCTCATTCGGCTGCTCGAATCGCTGGAGTTCCGCTCGGGCAATGACCTGCACAAACCCGTACTCTACGCGCTCGCGCTGGTTAGGAAGTACGCGGGCAGCCGCGTCCACACCTACCCGCCGGAGGCTTCGGTGCCCACGGCCGGGATCGTGCGAGGTCCCTGGCAGGAAACCGTTCTGGAGCGGGATGAGCGCGGGAACACGCGCGTCAACCGGCTCGCCTACGAAGTCTGTGTCCTGCTCGCGGTACGCGAGCGCCTGCGCTCGAAGGAGCTTTGGGTTGAGGGAGCCGACCGTTACCGCAACCCCGACGAAGACTTGCCGCGGGACTTCGCCGAGGGCCGAGACGCCTACTACGAGGCTCTCAAGCTGCCGCGCGAAGCGGATCTGTTCGTGGACCGGCTCAGGGGCGAGCTCGCAGTCGCGCTCGCGGGGCTCGACCGCGGCCTCGGGAAAAGCGAGCATGTCCGCATCCTGAAGAGGGATGGTGGATGGATCTCCCTGTCCCCGCTTCCGGCGCAGACCGAGCCGGCGAACCTGCTTGCCCTCAAGGCCCGCTTGATCGAGCGCTGGCCCATGACCAGCCTGCTCGAGGTATTCAAGGAAGCCGACCTCCGCGCCCGTTTAACCCGCGTCATACCCAGCCCGACCGCCTGGGACAAACAAGAACCCCACCGACGACAAGCGCGCCGCCAC
>CAXTSA010000017.1:18326-18766 GCA_964246755.1 uncultured Acidobacteriaceae bacterium | reverse complement strand
ATCCAATATGTTTGCCACCAGACGGTTGGCGCTCAAAGATACATCGCACTGGAAAGGACCAACCAGTTCCACCCAAGGAGAACCAAGAATGCCAGCAACAGCTCGCTTGAATACGACGATTGAAGCCATCAAGGGCGGCGCAACCAAGCTCGACGCAGCCACCGCAACGAAGAACATTGAAGGCTGGGAAGAGTACCTGTCCACGCACGATCACGAAGGCGTGAAGTCAGTCGTGGCCGACCTGGGCAAGTTGAAGAAGCTGCTCCAGGCCGGAACGCCGGACGATCATGCGATCAAAACCCTGCTGCATAAACTGGGTAAGGACACGACCGCGGTTGCCGCCGGTGACACAAAGACCGGGGCTGCCAAGATCAAAGAGCTGGGCGAAGCTCTTTCGCACGCTTCCTAATTGCAGAGGTGTGGAGCGAGCTCGCCTGAGC
>CAXTSA010000017.1:4537-18316 GCA_964246755.1 uncultured Acidobacteriaceae bacterium | reverse complement strand
CCGCCCCACGCTTCTCGCGGCCCGGCGCAACGCAATCCACTTTCCAGACGCGCTCCGCCCCAAAGACACCCAGCGCTTTGTCGCTACTGAGCAGGACGAGTCGCTCGGTGATGGTCTGAGCGGCCCCAGATTTGGGCGGGCGTTCCGACAGAGGCCTCAGTCCTAAGCGACTTCCATCATCGCAGTTCAATTTCCGCCTTCTATACTGAGACCTCCATGGCTCAGCCGTCACATACGCGATCCTTTCCGCCCGTTGATGAACAGATGGACCTGCTCGAGAAAGGCGCGGCGGAGATCATCCGCGTCGCCGAGTTGCGGGAACGCCTGGAGCAGTCGCGCCTCGCCGGCACGCCGCTTCGCGTAAAAGCCGGGTTTGACCCGACGGCGCCGGACCTGCACCTGGGCCACACCGTGCTGATGCGCAAGCTCAAGCATTTTCAGGACCTTGGGCACCAGGTAATCTTTCTTGTCGGCGACTTTACCTCATTGATCGGCGACCCCAGCGGCCGCTCGGCCACCCGCAAGCTGCTCACGCGCGAGGAGATCGACGAGAACGCGAAGACCTACACCGACCAGGTGTTTCGCATTTTGGACCGCGACCGCACCGAGGTTCGCTTCAACTCCGAGTGGCTCGGGACGCTCGGGTTCGAGGGCATGATCCGCCTGGCGCAGAAGTTCACCGTCTCGCAGATGCTTGAGCGCGACGAGTTCCACACCCGCTTTGAGCGCGAGCAGCCAATCTCGCTGCACGAGATGCTCTATCCTCTGGCGATGGCCTACGATTCGGTCGCGCTCGAGGCCGATGTGGAGCTTGGGGGCACCGACCAGAAATTCAACCTGCTGACCGGGCGTGAACTGCAGCGCGACTATGGCCAGCGGCCGCAGATTGTGCTGATGACGCCGATCATTGAGGGCCTGGACGGGGTGCAGAAGATGTCCAAATCGCTCGGCAACGCGATCGGTATCCATGAGACAGCCGGGGAGATGTACGGCAAGATCATGTCCATTTCGGACACGCTGATGTGGCGGTTCTGGACCCTGCTGACCGATCTGCGGCAGAGTGAGATCGAGGCCATGCAGGCGGAGGTGCGGGCCGGCGGCCTGCATCCGATGGAAGCGAAAAAGCGGCTCGCCCGGACGATTGTCGGCGGCTACTACCTCGAGTCAGCGGTACGCGAGGCCGATGAGGGCTGGGCGCGGCAGTTTCAGCGGGATGAACAGCCAGAGCATGTAGAGGAGACCGCGGTCGCGGCCGGTGATGTGGGCTGGACGGAGTCGAACCGGCAAGTCCGCCTGGACAAGCTGCTCGTGCAGCTTGGACTTGCCGAGTCGGCCACGGATGCCATCCGCAAGTTGAAGCAGGGAGCGGTCCGCATCGACGGGGAAGCGGTGAGCGCGCCGCACCTGGCGCTGGAGAGCCTACCGGCGACACTGGTGGTGCGAGTGGGCAAGCGCATGCGCGCGGCTGCATTGCGCGCTTGACGAACAACAGCTGCCGAGTGCTCGATGCAAACAGCCGGCAGCCCGGAGTACCTTGTCCCTATGCGCATCGTTACGCTCGAAGAGCACATGCTGACTCCCGCTTTCGCGGCCGCCACACGCGGCCTGCGGACCGGGCCGCCGCTGAAACTGCGCGGGCGGATGGAACCGGCGCTGCTCGAGCTGGGCGAGGGACGCCTGAGGGCCATGGATGAGGCCGGCATCACCCTGCAGGTGCTTTCGCTTGCGGCGAACGGGCTCGATGAGCTGCCCCCGGAGCAAGCCTCTGAGCTGGCCGCCGATGCCAACGACAGAATCGCGGCTGCCGTTCGCGAGCATCCCGGCCGCTTTGCCGGGTTTGCGACTCTCGCCTTGACCGACGTCGAGGGCGCGGTGCGCGAGTTGTACCGGGCCAGGGGCGAGCTCGGTTTCGCGGGCGTCATGCTGCACGGCACAACGCAGGGCATCTTCCTGGATGACGAGCGGTTCGAGCCGGTATGGGCTGCCGCGGAGCAGCTTGGCATCCCGGTCTACCTGCATCCGGCGCCGCCGCCGCCGAAGGTGGAGCAGGCGTACTATAGCGGTCTGCCCGCCAACATGGGCCACCTGCTGGCGATCGCAGCCTGGGGCTGGCATGCCGAAACCGGTCTCCATGTGCTGCGGCTCATCGTCTCCGGTCTGTTCGATCGCCACCCCGGGCTGCGGCTGATCGTGGGGCACATGGGCGAGAACCTTCCTTTCTCGATCGCGCGCGCGAGCGGGGTGCTCGACCAAATGTCCCAGCACCTGAAGCGGCCGGTCGAGGAGTACTTCCACAAGCACTTCTGGATCACGACCAGCGGGTACTTCACCGTGCCGCCGTTCCAGTGCGCGCTGGAGGTCGTGGGCATCGATCGCATGCTGTTCTCGATCGACTACCCGTTCAGCTCCACCACGCGAGGGCGTCGTTTTCTCGACAGCCTCCAGCTCGCGGAGGGAGACATGGAGAAGCTGGCGTTCGCGAATGCGGAGCAGTTGCTTGGCCTCGGGAGCTCACTCGACTAACGGAGCGCGGCGGCCTTACCCGAGGCGACAAACGGGGCGCGAGGGGTTCCGGTGGGCGTTGGATTCGCGGACGGACCAGCTTCTGAACCAGCTTCCATTCCGGTAGATGAAGTGGTCGAAGGTGCCGGACCTTCCAGCGCAGGTTGGGCCCGGCGCGGGCGGCGGTTGGCTGCGTGCGCGCCGGCGGACTCGACGCTGACGGTGTTGACGACCGAGGGAGCATCGCGCAGCTTGGCGAAGAGCTGGCCATTGCTGGCGCGCGGCACCTCCAGCGTACTCGCCGCGAAACCGTCCGGCACCGTCACGGGCTTAGAGAACTGAGCGTCGGCTGCGACGGCGTCGAGCAGAAAGAGGCTCGTGCCCGCAAGCATGCAGTTGCCCGCCGGGTCGGGCGGACACGTGTAGCTCTGGAGTGCGGGCAGGCGCACGAGCGTGGCCAGCGGCACCCAGTCCCCAGTGGTGCCGTCGGCCATGACCGGACGCAGGCGCAGGGCGCCGAAAGCCGACGCGCCGAAGCTCTTCGCCGGGTCCAGGGTCCCGATCGCGGTTTTCGCGTCCTGCAATATGAGCTGGCCGGAGGCGAGGCTGAAGGTCACCGACGAGAGGCCGTCCGCGGTGGCAATCTCGATCGCCTCATCCTTGCCGAATGCGGCCGGGGTCTGCGACCGGAGGGCGAAGGTCAGTTTGCCGTCGAGCGGGAGCTCGTCCGGAGCGCCGAGTTTCATGGTGATGGGCGGCGCAGGCTCGGGCGCGGGCGCCATCTGCACGTCTTTATTGATCAGCGCCACCGATGGACGCGGCGCATCGACGCTGACCGGCACCGGCACCACGCGGCCATCCTTGAGCGTGACCTGCGCGATGCTTTTTGCGCCGGCGGTCAGGCCTGTGATGGAAGAGGACGTCCCCGCCGGGGTATTCGCTTGATTGCTGTTCGCAGGAGCAGCCGCGGAAGCCGTACCGCCGGCCGCTTGCTGGTTCACGCCCGGGGCGCCTGCCGCCGCATCGGGCGGTACCGCAAGCTCCAGCGTGTCGCTGTTTCCGTTGCGCGACAGTTTGCCGGGAGCGAACTTCACCCCCCGGAGTTCGAGGCTCGCCACCTCATCCAGACGCGTGCCCGTCAGCACGCCGCCACGGTCGCCGGCGTGGATGGTGAACCCGTCGTACTTGCCCGCTTCGGCAAAACTGGGAATGTTGAGCGTTTTGGCGTCGGGGACGCCGAATTGCTTGATCGCGAGCGTCATGGCTCCGGGCTGCGCGTCCTTGAGCGGCAGCGTCGCGACGAAGCCGTCGGCGCCGTCGGGCTTCCAGGCTGCTTTCACTTCCCGGCCGCTTGCATCTTTGAACGTCACCTGGTCCACGCAGGCTGCCGCGTCGGAGTGGAGGTGCAGTTCGTCATCGCGGCCGACCACCAGCGCATTCCGGTCCGCATCGGCAACCGTCCAGTCCGACCCCTGGGTCGATCGCAGCTTGAACGAGGGCCCGGTATAGGGATCGAAGCCCCAGTAGCCGCGCACGACGGCCTGCACATCGTTGCCAAGCGCCGCGTTTTCGAGGACCGGCGCAGGCACCAGGAAGCCGCCCTGTGCCGGGTCCGGCTGCGTCGGCAAATCGACCGCCTTGCCGGCCTTGCCCTCAAGGTGCAGTGTCAGCCCGTGGGCAAACTGTGTCGCGAAGATCGCGGGCGCGCCATCGACCGGCAGCACGAGCGGCGTGCGCTGCATGCAGTACACCTGCTTCGGGTCGACCGGGTGCAGTGCCGGCAGCTGGGCCTTTTCGACCGGTGGCAGCGCCACGACCAGGACCGACTTTGGATTGTGAAACGACGGCGGCGCGTTCAGCCAAAGGTTCATATCCACGCCCTCATCGGAGGAGAGCGCCGGGATGTACTGGTACTGCGCGGTATGAAAGCTGGCCAGGATTCTGCCGATATCGAAAGCCGCCGAGATGTACGGGTCGTAGAGGCCCGCGGCCATGCCCGGGGTCGACCCGGCCTGCAACGCCAGGTCGCTGGTGGGCCCGCTGAGCAGCCCCTGGGTTACGTTGCTGCTGCCGTTATCGAGAATGATGGCGCTCTGGCTCTGCTGCAGGCACGATGGCTGCTGATCAGGCGGACGCTCGAAACAGTCCCCGTTGAGCTTGAGCGAGAGCGACCGCGCCAGGGTGCCCGACTCGGTTTTGACCTTGTCCGGATCCTGGATGCCCCGAACTGCGTTCAGGTAGATATTGATGCGATCGCGATCGAGGCTCGCGATGTTCAGGTCCTGGGTGGCGCGTACAAACGAACCCGGCCGGCCGCGCACGGCGCTGCGCAGCGCGGAAAAGTCGCCGCCGGTTTGCGGGGCGAACAGGACCACCACCTGCTCGGCGCCGGGCGGCACGACCAGGTAGGTTCCCTCTTCCATGACCTGCTTGTTCCAAGCCTCGACCCGGTTGAACCAGTTATCGGGCGGCGGATTGGTGGAGCCCCGGAGAAAAACGGCCACCATGAGGTAGTGCACCGACTCATGCTCGCCGAGCACGGGATGGAGCCACAGGCGATCGCCCTCCGCAAGCGATGGCACCTGCGCGATGGGCAGGGTCTTGCCCGCGCGCTGTACTTTAACTTCAAGCGTCGGACCTTGCAGGTCGAACTGCGCCGCCTGCCCCCAGAGCGGCTGGGGGAGCGCCCCCGAGACGAGGCCAAGAACAGAAAGAAGAACAGCGAAGCAGGCAGTACGTTTTTGTCGCGAGAGCATGTTGCTCCTTCTTCCCCTATTCTCAGGGTCCGGGAGTTGCCGGGCAAGTGAATAGCTCGCCCGGTGGGTTACTTCCAGGCATCGATTCCCCTGCGTCCCGCATAGATCGCGTGGGATCTGAAGCCTGTCTGGATGGCTAGGAACGAGCGACGGGCACCCGTCTCCGGCGCATCTCCTGCTTCGCGTACTGATTCGCGAGAAACAGCCCGACGAGCCCCAAGGGGAGAAACACGGCCCACAATACGATGTCGCGCCGGTCGTGGTTCGGCTCCACGGGGAGCGTGCCGTGGAAGCTGAGGGGCCCGACGCCCGAATTTCCGCTTCCCGGGCTGCCGGTGACCTCCAGCGTAAGCGCGTAGTCCCCGGGGGTGGGGAGCGCCACGGTGGAGCCCAGCAGCTGGGGGTTGGCCGCGCCGCCCGGGGTGAGTTGAAACGGAACAGGGGCATGCCCCGCAAGCGTAAGCCGGCCCGAGGCGGTCGCCGAAGGCGCAAGCGCGCCGTCGCTCCCGTTCTGCACCAGCAGATTGAGCGCAACCGGGCCTGTGACCAGCGGATCAGGCGCGGAGAACAGTGTGACGGTGTATGCGCCCCCGGTTTCGTGAAAGGCGATGTGGGGGCCGTCCGCCCGCGCCAGGGTGTGGGCCGCACCTCCGAGAAGCAGGAGGAGCGCGGCGGCTTTGCGGCAGCGAGTCGTGGCTCCGGTCACATCCCGACCATGCCGCGCATCTGCATCGGCTCGAGCAGGATCCACACGCCGGCGGCGTAGAGCGCCGCGGCGACCGAGAGCCAGGGCAGCAGGAATCGGGCGCGCCGGACCACACTGGCTGGAGTGGCGAGTGCCGCCATGCCGGTCGAAACGACGAATGCCGCGCCGGTATTCGTGGCGAGGTCGCGACCCGTGCCCGCGGCAATGCGCCAGGCAAGATACAGGCTTCCGAGCAGGCCCGCATCGAGCAGGGCAAGTTGCAAGCCGAGCAGCGAGCCGGCGCCAAGCAGCGGCCGCTCCCCCATCCAGTCCGGCGCGGGGAGCCCGCGCAGCACGATCCCGGCCTTGGCCAGGTCATGACCTGCCTGGAGAACACCCGGGACGAGCGAGTCCCACGCGGTCGCAAGGTGAAACGACAGGTGGGCGGCCCACATGCCGAGCCCGACCGGGAGCAGCGCCAGCATCCACTTCGGCAGGCTTTGCCGCAGGTCGCCGGCCGCCTCGGGCGAGCCGGAGCGCCCACGCATGGCAAGGACGGCGAGGGCCAGGAGGCCGAGTAACGCGGCAGGCAAAGCGGCCGCGAGCAGCAGGCCGGCCGTGTTGCCGAGGACCGCGGGCATCCGCGCGCCGACGCGGTCGAGCCCGTCCGCCACGGGCGCAACCATCACGGCAGCGCTTGCGAACGCCGCCACGATCACGGTTGCGGCGAGAACGGCGATGTCCAGGCGCTGGCTGTAGCGGCCGACGGCGGAGCGCTGCGGGTCGCGCACCCCAAGCTGGACCAGGTCGAGCGCCGGCGGCTGGAAGAAAAGGCCGACGTTGTCGTGAGGGCAGGCTTTGACGCAGTCCATGCAAAGCGTGCAGTCCATGTTGCCTTGTTTTTCCGGCAGAAACAGGTGCAGCTCGCAGCCGCGCTGGTAGGGCAGGGCCGGTTCGGCTTCCGGGGGGCGTGGGTTGCCGTGCCCGGCAACTAAGCCGTGCCCAGCAACTGGGCCGTGCCCAGCAATGCAATCGCAGGTCGAGCAGCTGCCGCAAGTCCCGAGCGAGCGCGGGGCGACCTCAACGGGCGAGAGCAGGGACGCGGCGAAGTTGAACTGACCCAGAGGGCACACGTACTTGCAGAATGAAGCGTCGCGGAACACGGCATCGACCATGAAAGTCGTTGCGAAGTAGGCCAGCAGCAGCGAAGCCGTGCGCAGGGGCGAGACCCACAGATCCAGCGCCTCATACGCCCAGAAGAACAGCGCGACCATGCCAACGGAGAGCCACTTGTTGCGCAGGGCGCGCGGCCACCGAAGCTGCGCGATTCCGAGCCGCCTTGCGACCCACTTCGCGGCCTCCCTCGGCAACGTAAACGGGCAGCTCATGCAGAACAGGTTGCCGACCAGCAGAAGCGCCAGTACGAAAATACCCCGGCCATAGGTCCACGGCACGATGCCGGCCAGGTTCATGGAGCCCATCTGGTGGCCGAACAGCCCGTCGACGATGATTGCCGCGGCGATCAGAAGGGAAAGCGCCTGCAGGCTCTGCCGTCCGTAGCGCGAGCGCAAAAATGCCCCTACGGGGCCGACGCGCAGGAGATCGAAGCCGCTGTGCGCGTCCCTGGGCCGGCGTTTATGCGGGGCACGCAGGCGCTCTCCGGCGTTCTCCTCCGTCTGAGGTGCATCCCGGCGTTCTTCCCGGCGTTCTTCCCGGCGCAAACCGGTAAGCCGGGCGTGGGCGGCTTCCATGCGGACGCGGCGACGCTCGCCTCGGCGCGAGAGCAGCTGCACGGTAATCAACATGGCTGCGCCGAGAAACGCGACCGAGCCCACCACCCACATCAGCGCGCCGGCGGCCACCTGGTCGTCGAGCACGGCCACCCCGAAGAAGCGCGGAGCCTGCGCGTAGGCCGGATAGATCACCCGCCCGGAGAAGGTGAGGATCGCCGAAAGGCCCGTGTTTACGATATCTGCGGTGAGCAGAAAGGGCAGCAGCAGCCAGCGGCTCGCCCGGTATGTCACAGGCCAGGGCGCCACGATATGCCACCAGAACAGCGTGCTTGTAAAGAGGAAGCAGGCATGCTCCACCTCATGCCAGCCCGGCGAGCGCAGCGCCAGATCGTAGGCGGCCGGCACATGCCACGCGATGAACGCGAGGTTCATGAGCAGCCACGCCAGAACCGCGAGGCGAACACTCGCTGGAGGGCATGGACCGGGCGCAAAGTGAAAAAAGGCCCTAGCCCCTCGCGCACCCAGAAACGCGGCAGCCCGCGCAGTAGCGGCACCACCGGGCTCCCTAGCACGAGCAGGGGCGGAGCGATCGCCATCAGCAGCAGGTGCTGGACCATGTGCGCGGTGAGCAGAACGCCCGAGAGCGCATCGAGAGGCGAGGCAATGGCGACGAGGATCGCAAGTACGCCGGCAAGGAAACACACAGCGCGCCAAGCGGGGATCTGCTCGGGGCGCGTGGCCTGCAGGGCGCGCCAGCCGCGGAGATAGACCCAAACCGTCAGGAGCAGCGAAAGCGTCGCCCCCCAGGGGATTGATACGAACCCATAGCTGAATCCGTAGGCGGCTTGTGTGGCGTCTTGCATGCGCTTCTGTCC
This sequence comes from uncultured Acidobacteriaceae bacterium, assembly GCA_964246755.1. Taxonomy (GTDB): domain Bacteria; phylum Acidobacteriota; class Terriglobia; order Terriglobales; family Acidobacteriaceae; genus EB88. The sequence goes on along the minus strand of CAXTSA010000017.1, from coordinate 9,765 downwards.
TGTACGACGGCTGCCTGCGAAGCAGAACAGTTCACGGCGCGGGGCCCTGGCTTGTCTATGGCGCGCACTTGCAACGCCTGGGGCGTAAGCGCTCTTCTGTACCAAGCCTACACGTTTGACTTTGCCGGGCTTCGGGCCGTTTTTCTCCAGCTACGACCTGGGATTCGCTCAAGCAAAACGGCAGCGCCGATGGAGGCGCTGCCGCTCTCGATCCCGCCCGGTTCTCTAGTGCGCGTGCACAACAGCCGGAGGAGTGATCATGCTCACGGTATTGGCGTCGCCCCGTACCGGCGAGCTGCCTTTGCCGTGGGCCGGCTTCTTTGCCTGCGGGGCAGGCTGGTTTTCACTTACGGTTGACCCGCTGGACGTGCTGAGAAACGGAGCGCCGGTGTTGTCGGGAGACACGCCGTACTTGTTTGGCACCGGCAGGCTTGGGTTGCGCGCCGGCGGCTGGCCGGCGGGGTGCATGGTTTCAAGGAATGCCACCAGCGCGGTAGTTTGCGAGGGCGACAGATTCTTACCGTAGGCCGGCATGTTGCCTCCGCCCTGCAGCACCTGACGAACCATCTGGTCGTAGGTCAGGCGCGTGGCCACAGCGTCGAGTGCCGGGCCGCGCTGCCCGCCCTCGCCGCCCACCATGTGGCAGTTGCGGCATTGTTTGCCCTGGAAGACGATCGCTCCCGAGCGCTCAAGCGGCATGGCAGCATGCATCTTCGCGATCGGCAGCGCGTCGCCGCTCCAGGCCGTCATCTTCGGGCTCCAAGGCTCGTATGTTCCGAGATGGTTGAGAATCGCGAGGCCGACCGCCATGCTGATCAGTGTCAATACCGCGACTGGCCTGCGGCTCCAGTGTTTTTCACCCTCGCCCGCGACGAACGGCAGGGCTACGAGGACTGCGATGCCAATAACCGGCGCGATAAGGATGAAAGGAGTCTCCATCGAATCCGGCAGATACGACAGGATCGAGTAAATCCACAGGAAAAAGTAATCCGGTTTCGGGATGGTCTGGATGATGGTTGGGTCCGGCTGGCCGCCCGGACCGAAGGGGCCGAAGACAACAGCGCACAACGCGACTGCGCCGTAGATACCGGCGGTGAAGAAGAGATCCTTCCACACGGCGCCGGGGACAAAGGCGATTCCGTCCTTGTGGGCCAGCTCGTTGTACTCATGCACATAGGTGGAGCGGCGCACGATGCGGCCCGGCATGGGCCACTCATTGATGCCGAGCTTGAGCACCAGCCATACGTGCAGGCCGGCAAAGCCCATCAGCAAGGCGGGGATGACGAAGACGTGCAGCGCGAAGAAGCGGGTCAGCGTAGCGCCGCCGATAATTGGACCGCCCAGCAGCGCATGCACCGCGTAGGGCCCAATGATGGGCACACGGCTGGTGATGGACGCGCCGATTCCAAGCCCCCAGTACGCATCCTGGTCATAGCGCAAGACCTGGCCGGTAAAGCCCATGCCGAGCGTCATGAAAAGCAGGCCGACGCCGAGCAGCCAGGTGAGCTCGCGGGGAAACTTGTACGCACCGAACAGGAACACCTGCGCCATGTGCACGATCACGACCGCGATCATGAAGTTGGAGCCCCAGCCATGCATGGCGCGGAGGAACCAGCCCAGCGGCAGGTTGTTATTGAGGTAGTGGAGGCTCTGCCAGGCCTCTCCGGCCGATGGCGTGTAGACCAACGCCAGCAGGATCCCGGTGAGGATCTGGAGAATCATGAGCGAAAGCGCGGCTGAGCCGAAGACGTACCACCAGCTCGCCGTGGACTTGGGCACCGGGTGCAGCGCGGACTCCTTCACGAAGCCCTCGAGCTGCACGCGCCGCTCGAGCCAGCTATAGGTGTCGAGCGCGGCCTTTTTACCGTTGAAGTTTAACCGAGGCATGACTTCTTCCCTTTTTCCTGACTGTTCAGGCTGGCCTGCGTGGAGAGCGTCGGCAACTGGCCGGCGTTGATTTGCAGTTCGCCGTTTACGATCTTCCACTGATACTCAAACATGCCGCGCTCCGGGGGACCGGCGGCGCGGGAGCCGTCCTGGTAATACACTCCGCCGTGGCACGGGCACATGAACAAGCCCGATTGCGGGAACCAGCGGACCGGGCAGCCGAGGTGGGCGCAATTAATCGCGAACACCTGGAAGGTCTGGTCCGAGAGCCGGCGTACCCAGCAGGCGGTGTTGTCGGTCGCGCCGTCGTCAGGGGCCTTGTACGGGGTGACGAACGTTGCCAGGCGGGTCTGCCCGTTCGGGTAGCGCTGGACATTGCCGAGCGACACCCAGGATTTGTAGAAGCCCTTCTTCCGCAGCGAAGGGCCGATGATATAGCCGATGACCGGCGCCGTGATCGCAAGGCCGACCAAGGCGTTGAGCCCGATCCCGATATTCATGAGCAGGTTGCGGCGCGAGACCGGCCTGACGTGAAGCTCGGCGTCTTTGATCTTCTGATCTTCGACCTTGATGTTTTCGACTTTGATCTGGTGATCTTCTGTCGTGCTCACGGGTTGGTCCTCCTCTGCAACTCTGTGCCGTTTGGAGCCGGGTGCGGATTGCCGGGGTCGGGCTGGCGATGGCCGCCAAGCCAGGCGACGACATCGGTGATCTCGCTGTCATTTAGCGGGTGGCCCGGGATGTCGTTGCGGTAGTCGGGGTGACCGAGATCCGGCCGCCCGACGATCGTGATGGTGCGCAGTCCCTGGTCGCTGATCAGCGAGAGGTACGTGGGGTCGGTGATGGAGCCGGCCTTACCCGGATGCAGTACCAGACCGTTTGCGCCCGCGGCGCCGTGGCAGCTCGCACAGGCCTGGGCATACACCTGCGCGCCATGCGAGACGTCCCCGGGGTGCGAAGCGGCGTATGGCGGCAGGTTCATACCTACCAGCATAGCGGGCTTGGCCCAGCGCTGGCGCATGCCGACGACGATCGCGTTGATCTGGTCATCGGTCAGCAGGCCGCCGGCCGAGGTGCCGAAAGCAGGGTTCATCCCGCCGGGTCCGCCCTCGGTCGTCCAGTGCCGGATGACTTCATCGGAGGCGATGCCGAAGTACAAAGGATTATTGAAGGCGAGCGAGGGGCCGTTCTTGCCGTCGACCCCGTGGCAGGCAATACAGTTGTTGCTATAGAGCGTATTGAAGTCCATGACCTTGTCCGGACGCTCGTCGATCTCGTGCGCCGAGGCCGGTCCATTGATCAAGCGGTTGCATCCGGTCGTTCCTGCACGCGAGCCCAGGGCAGCCAAAACGAGCGCCGCTGTGCCCGCGTGTTGTTTCCACCTGCGGAAATTCGGCATTAGCGGCGCTCCTCCGTATCTCCGTGGCCCATGCCGCCGCCTTCGAGGCCCAGGCGCATGGCCAGCGGCAGCGACCGCGCGGCCCTGACATAGGGAGAACGCGAGACCACCCATCCGGCGACAAGGCCAAAGGCGAACTGGGCGATGATGAAGTCAGCCCAGTTGATGTGCTGCGCCATTTCCGGGTTGATCGTCGGGAGCGTCGCAAACAGGAGGCCCGTCCAGGCCAGTGGCGCGAGAATGCCCCCGAGAAGGATTGGGTGTTTCGGCATGAGCGGCAGAACGGAGCCGTAGAGCAGGCCGATCAACGAACAGGAGATCGCGTGGATCACGACGGCGATGCCGAAAGTTTCCGCATGAAACCCGCGAAGATCCTGGATGGCGCGGGTGGGGCCGGCGACCCCGGCGCCGCCCAGCAGATTGATGGGGTACCAGATGGAGTGCTGGGCGACCAGGCCGTAGATCAGCACGGGAAAGATCATGACGATGCCGCCGGCGATGCCGCCCTTGAGCCCGGCGAGCGGCGAGAAGCTGCCTTCGCCGACGTGGGAACGATGGTCGGGTGTCATCTCGACGCGGGCAACCGATTTACGCGAGCTAGCCACCTCGATCTCCTGCACCTTGACCTCGATCTCCTCGTGCGCCTCGTGCGGCAACACATCGCGGAACCAGCCCACGCAGCCGTAGGTGAGCAGAAAGAATCCCATGATGCTGATGACGTAGTGCGTGAGAATGCCCGCGATGAGAAAGGTAAAGCCCAGCGCCGCGACGATGGGCCAGGGGGTCGGTTTCGGCAGGTGAATGCCTTCTCCGTGGGCCGCGGCATGGGGCTTCACCGGGTCGCCGTGCGGGATTTCCAGCTGCGCGTCTGCCGCCGTTTCGGGTGGTTCCTGGTAGCTCATGCGTTCCCTTGCCTTGCCTGTCTGCTTTGCGTGCCTGGTTTACTTGCCTGTCTATCTGCCTGGTCTATTTGCCTGGTCGATCTGCCAATGATGTACACAACCGCGAAGACCACCACCCACACCGCGTCGACAAAGTGCCAGTACAGCGCGAGCGTGGTAATGCGCTCGCTGTTCTTCCTCGAAACGTGGCCCGTCATGGCGAAGATCCACAGCGTGATGAGCATGACGAGGCCGATGATGACGTGCGAGGCGTGCAATCCGACCAGCGAGTAGAAGGTCGTGCCGAAGAGGTTGGTTTGCAGCGTGAGGCCGTCGTGGTAGATCAGCTTGTACCACTCATAGCCCGTGCCGCCCAGGAAGATGCTGCCGAGCGCGATCGTGACGCCGAGCCAGGCGGTAAACTTCTTGACCTGCCCGTGCTCGATGGCGCGCTCGGAGAGCCAGATCGTCAGCGAGGAAGACAGCAGGCAGATGGTGTTGACGATCGGGACTTCGAGGACTTCTTTCGGCTGCGGACCCCACTGGCTCTTGCCGATGTAGAACAGGTACGCCAGCACGAACATGGCGAAGATCGCCGACTCGCCGATGATCAGGCAGATCATGCCGACCTTGCCCTTGTTCGGCAGGTGCCAGGGCACTTCCAGTTCGTGTGCGACGACCGGTACGGTAACGGTGCTCATCGAGACTCTTTCTTAGCAGGACTTCAACATGCGTTGCAGCGGAAAACCGGCGGGCGCCGGGAAAGCGCCCGCGCTTGCTTGACTATTCGTATTTCCAGTCCGGATCGTTGGGGTGCTTGAGATCCCACAGGGGACGGCGGCTGGAAACAACCGGGTCCACGGCAAAGTTATACTCGGGCGGCGGCGAGGAGGTCGCCCATTCGAGCGTCCACGCGTCCCAAGGGTCGGGCCCGGCGTCAGCGCCGTGCAGGGCCGAGTGGATGAGGTTCCAGACAAAGATCGCCGACGCGAAGGCCGGGATGTAGGCGCCGACCGAGGCGATCCTGTCTCGAGCCTGGGCGGGACCTGATCGTGCGGGTC
>CAXTSA010000017.1:0-4527 GCA_964246755.1 uncultured Acidobacteriaceae bacterium | reverse complement strand
GTGTAAACCCAGCGCGGCATACCGAGGATGCCCGGCACATGCAGGAAATCAAAGGTGAGATGGAAGCCGATCAGGAAGAGCCAGAAGTGCCACTTGCCCAATCGCTCGTTCATCATGCGGCCGATCACCTTCGGGTACCAGTAGTAGATACCGCCCAGCATGGAGAACACAATGCCGCCTACCAGCACGTAGTGGAAGTGCGCGACGACGAAGTAGGAGTTGTGCAGCTGCCAGTCCCAGGGGGAGGACGAGAGCATGATGCCGGTCAGCCCGGAGATCAGAAACTGGAACACGAATGCCGTGGCGAATAACATGGGCGTGGCAAAGCGAATCTTGCCGCCCCACATCGTCGCCAGCCAGTTAAAGATCTTGATGCCGGTCGGCACGGCGATGATCATGGTCGACAGCGTGAAAAAAGCATTCGCCGCCGAGGTCATACCCACCGTGAACATATGGTGCGCCCATACGCCGAGCGAGATGAACACGATGCCGACCGAGGCCGCGACCATGGCGGGGTAGCCGAACATCGCTTTCCGCGAGAAGACCGGGATGATCTCGTTGGCGACGCCGAAGGCCGGCAGCACCAGGATGTAGACCTCGGGGTGACCGAAGATCCAGAAGAAGTGCGCCCAGATTAGCGCCGATCCTCCGGCCTGGGTATCGAAGAAGTGCGCGCCCAGGTAGCGGTCGAGCTCGAGCATGACTTGCGCGGCGGTGAGCGGCGTGATCGCGACCAGCGTGAGCGCAGAGACGCAGAGCATGAGCCAGCAAAACAGCGGGATCCTCATCATCGTCATACCCTTGCAGCGCATGGAGATGGTGGTCGCGATGATATTGATGGCCGCGCCGAGCGTGCCCCAGCCGGTGACGAACAGGCTGAGCGCCCAGAAGTCCGTCGCGTGGCCCTGCGAGTAGGTCTTGGTTGTCAGCGGCGCGTACTCAAACCAGCCCACGTCGGGTGCCGAGCCTTGGCCATACAGGCCGAAGCCGCCGATAAACGAGTAGTACAGCAGGATGCCGCCGAACGCCGTCAGCCAGAACGACAGCGCATTCAGGCGCGGGAACGCCATGTCGCGCGCCCCGATCATGATCGGCACCATGTAGTTCGCAAACCCGAACAAGAGCGGCATACCCATCAGGAAGACCATGGTCGTGCCGTGCATGGTGAACATGCGGTTGTAGGTCTCGGGCGACAGGAAGTGGTTATCCGGCCGTGCGAGCTGGATGCGGATGGCCATCGCCTCCGCCCCGCCGACGATCAGAAAGAACAACGCATAGATCACATAGAGAATGCCCAGACGCTTGTGGTCCACGGTGATGACCCATCCGTGCAGCCACTCGCGAAAGGTGCCTTCGGCGACCCGCGGCGGGGTGAGATCGAGCGATCCAATGGGAAGCGATGCATCGGCCATTGCGTGTCTACTCCTGTTTCTGCTGCTCCAGCTTTGCTGTTGCTACTTCAAACTCGAAAGGTAAGCGGAGACCTGCTCCAGCTGCGGCTCGGTTAACTGCATGGGGGGCATCAGCGCGCCTTCCTTCAGGTCGCTCGGGTTGCGGATCCATGCCTTGAGGTTATCCATATTGTTGGCCACCGCGCCGGAGCCGAGCGTATCGCGGCCTCCGAAATGCGTGAGGTTCGGCCCGAACTGACCATTGGCATTGGTGCCCTGGATCGCGTGGCAGTTCATGCAGGCGTTCTGCTGGAAAACCTGGCGGCCCAGCGCGACGTTGCTTTCCTCGCCTCCGGCCGGCAGACTCGCCTGCACCAGACCTGCCTGCCCGCCACCCTGTCGCCCTGTGCTGCCCGGCACGGCGCTCTCCTGCGCGGCGTCCGACTGCGGCGCGCCCGGCTGTTCGACCGCCGGCTGCTGCTGATTCGTAATCCAGTGCTGGAACTGGTCCGGGGTGTCCACGTAGACGCGAATCAGCATCTTCGCGTGTTCGACGCCGCAGAACTGCCCGCACTGGCCGACATACACGCCCGGCACATGGGGGTCGATCCACATATCGTTCACGTGGTCCGGGATATTGTCGACCTTGCCGGCCAGCTGCGGGACCCAGAAGGAGTGCCACACATCGGCCGATTCGAGCTTCATAAAGGTCGGGATCGGGCGCGCCGTGGTGCTCAACGGCACATGCAGCTCATTGGCTACGACGACTCCGTACTGCGGGTAACGGAACTCCCACCAGAACTGGTGGCCAACTACCGTGACATCGAGCGCGTTCTTGGGCCGGGGATTGTCCTGGATGGCGAAGATCATGCGCGCCGTTGTCAGGAACAGGACCACGACAATAATGACCGGGATGATGGTCCAGGCAAGCTCCACCTGCGGCGAACCGTAGATCTGCGCCGGCTCCACATCGCTCTCTTCCCTTTGCCGGAACTTCCACACTACGTAGGCCCAGATGCCGCCGACCACCACGAGAATGCCCATGGTGATGCCGATGACAAACAGGCTCATCACGTACTCCTGCTGCGCCGGGGTCGAGACAGGGGAGAACATGTTCGGGATGGGCGAGGGTTTGTTCTCCGCCACGGCGCTTGCGGCCGCCAGGAGAGAACTACCGAGCAGGGACGCGAAGCCGAGCGAGCGCCCCCACCGCAACCGTTGCGAGGGTTTTTGCGATGGGGACGAGATCGGGTTCGACGTGATCAGGTTCGACGAGAGGGTGCGCCCTGCCCTTCGGGCCTGGCTCTCTCCCCTCGAACGGTCGCTGTGCCAGAGCCTGGCGATGCTGCGGTAGCTCACGTGCTGCTCCTGCCGGGCCCCGGTCGCACACGCGAGCCCGCGTGCAGCGTCCTACCCATTATTTCCTTCCCATCCTAGCAGCAGAAAAGACCGCGGAGACGCCTGGATGTGACGATCGGAACACCCGGGATTCCACCTCGCGAAGTTTCGGCGGCGGCGGCGGCTTTCACAGGGTGAACGTCCAGCGGTCCGTGCTAGGAGAACCGAGCAGCGAGCCGGCTAAGCGCGCGTACTCCACGCAACAGATGGGGGAGCGGCAAGCCCTCGCTATAGGCATGCATCACCGCGCGCGAGACCAGCGGCAGCCGCATCAGGCGAAAGCCATGCGCCGGGTCGGCGTAAAAGCGAGTCGCCGCGTGTTCCGCGACAGCGAGGTCGCTGCGCAACGATTCGGTAGCGGCAACAAAACCGGCATCAAGCGGGGTGCTGGGCGCGACAGGTTTTTCGCGCCGCCGAATCCCCTTGCCGGAGCCGCCGCCGAGCGCCGCGTGCATCGCGGCCGCGGCTGCCTGCCCGCTGCGGATCGCTCCGTAGATTCCTTCGCCCGTGAGCGGATCCGCAAAGCCGGCGGCATCGCCGGCAAGCAGCACACGCGTATTGGGAGCGGGACGGTACCCTGCCGCGCCCAGGCCGAGAAACTGGCCCACCGGCCGGCTATACGCTCGGGCCGCCCCGCAGCGCCGGGCGATGTAGCGCTCGAGCGCACCACGGTCGGGCTTGTCCGCCGCGGCGCTCTCGACGTACAAGCCGACGTTGACGTGGTTGTCGCGCGGGAACAGCCAGCCGTACCCGCGCTCGACAGGCGCGAAGTCGAAGGTAAGCGGGTATGCCTCTCCCGTCCGCGTATACGGCACGTTTGCCTCGAGCGCAAACCCGGTGCGGAACCAGCTCGCGTCCGTAGACAAAGCACGCACCCGGCTATGGACCCCGTCGGCGCCCAGCAGCAGCCGCGCCTCGAACGACAGCCCGTCGGCGAGCCGCAGAGTGAGCCGGTCCGTGCCTTGTTCGATCGCCGAGAGAGGAGCGATGCGGCGGAAGCCGGCGCCGCGGGCGATCGTTTTTTCAAGACAGAAGCTGTCGAGCTCCTGGCGCACGGTCATCGCGCAGGCCCGGGACCGACGCTCCACCGTCACCGAGCGGCCCGGGCCCTCTTCCAGCGCGATGCTGCGCACCCAGAGACGCACGACCGGGTCGATGGGGTATCGAAGCGCCCGGACGGCCTTCATGGTCAGCCCGCCCGCGCACGCCTTCGCTCGCGGAAACTCCGCGCGGTCGAGCAGCAGCACCCGCCGGCCCGCGGAGGCGAGGTCGTAGGCGGCTGCGCAGCCGGCCGGGCCCGCGCCGACCACAATCGCGTCCCAGATCCCGTGCTCCCCCGTCGCGGCCATAACGACATTATGTCTGAACCGGCAGTGCGCTCCGCAATACGCCCGCAGCGTTTGGTAGCGCGAAAGCTTAGAACGGCATGCGCGCCGTCAGCACGACGCCATGGTCAAAGGTGTGCAGCGAGCTGGTCGCGAGCTGGATGCCGCCGCCAAGCGTGACGCCGATGCGGTTGTGCAGCTTGTACCGCGTCACGATGCCGGGGGTGATGAAGTTCTGGACGCGGCCGTCGTTCGGGCCGCCCTTGAAGAAGGTGGTGTTGAACTCGACCTCCGGCCACCAGTGCGGATCCTGGTGGTATTGCAGCGTCGTGTTCCAGGCGATCGGCCGTCCCACGGTACGACCGTTGCGCGTCGGCAGAGTGCCCCCGATCGTCGACTGCACGTCGAAGCGG
>CAXTSA010000016.1:0-18812 GCA_964246755.1 uncultured Acidobacteriaceae bacterium | reverse complement strand
CCTCGGACCTGAAGCACTTGCCCACGAAAATCGTTGACGACACATCTGCCCTGTCTGAGCCAACCCTGCTCCGCTCCCCTCGCAAGGTCTGGACGCTGCTGCTGCTCTTGTTCTTCGCGGTCTATGTAGCTTCGCTTTTCTCCCCTTCGCTAATCGACGACGCCGATTCCACCCACGCGAACGCCGCGCAGCATATGGCGCGCACCGGCGACTGGGTCACCCTGTATGTCAACGGCGTACGCTACCTCGAGAAGCCGCCGCTTCCCTATTGGCTTGTCGCTGTCGATTACCGCCTGTTCGGCTATAACGTCTTCTCGACGCACCTGCCCATGACACTCGCGGTGCTCGGCAATGCGATCCTGGGCTGGATGTGGGCGAGGCGCGCTTTTAACGACCGCGCCGCACTTTACACGGCTCTCGCGATCCTCACGGCCGTCGGTGTCTTCCTCTACACACGTTTTTTTATCCCGGAGTCGATCCTGTGCTTTTTCCTGGCGCTGGCTCTGTGGGCCTTTCTTACCTCGCTTGAAGATCGCAAGCCCGACCGGCTCTACATCGCCTATGCCTCACTTGCTCTCGCTCTGCTCGCCAAGGGCCTGATCGCGCCTGTCTTCTTCGGCGCCGCCGTCGTTCCGTACCTGCTCATCACCGGCGACTGGCGCCGTTGGCGCGAGTTCCGCCTCCCCACCGGCCTGCTGCTGTTCCTCGCGATCGGCGCGCCCTGGCACGTCATGGCTGCCCTGCGCAACCCCGACCACGGCCACCCCGTCGGCAACGTGCCTTCCTACGGCCATGTGCACGGCTTCCTCTACTTCTACTTCATCAACGAGCACTTTCTCCGCTTCCTGGGCAAGCGCTACCCGCATGACTACAACAAACAGCCGGGCTGGGTGTTCTGGGTCGGCCACCTCGCATGGCTTTTTCCCTGGTGCCTTTTCTTCCCTGCCGCGGTAAGCCGCTTCTGGGCTCGGCGCCACACTTTCCGGGCCGCACTCCTTCCCGATCGCGCCGGTGCCCATAGCGATACCCTCACGTTTCTCGATGAGCACCCAACGGCCTTCCACGCCGCCTTCGCCGCGCGCCGGGACCGCTTCCGTGCGCGCACCACTCTGCTGCTCGGCCTCTATGCCGGCTTCATCCTGCTGTTCTTTTCACTTTCCACCAACCAGGAGTACTACACCTGGCCCGCGTACTTCGCGCTGCTGTTGCTCACCGCCGGTTCCCTCTCGCTTGCCGAACTCTCTCCACAAACCGCAGCTCAGTCCGCGCCGCGGAGCTCCGTTGCACGCTGGATCCTCGTCGGGCATTGGTCTCTCGCGGTCATCGGAACCGCCGCCGCGCTCGCACTCGGCTATGGTCTATGGGCCTCACGCGGCCTGCCCTATGTCCCCGACATCGGTACGCTGCTTGCGCATCGCGGGGTCGGCGACTACTCCCTCTCCATGTCGCACTTTTTCGATCTCACGGGGCCATCCTTCGCCGCGTTGCGCTTGCCTGCCACTATCGCCGCGCTTGCGTTGCTGCTGGGCCCGCTGCTCGCACTCGGCTTGCGTCGGCGAGGCCACGGTTTTGAAGCGACCACCTCCGTCGCGCTCACCATGGCTGCCTTCCTGGTCGCCGCACATATTGCCTTCGTCCGCTTCGAGCCGCTGCTCTCCTCACGCGCCATGGCGGATATCGTCAACGCCGTAGCCAAACCCGGCGACCAGCTCATCATCTACGGCGACCAGGCCAATGCGTCGTCGCTCATCTTCTACACGCACCGGCAGGCGTTGCTGGTCAACGGACGTTCGTCGTCCATGATCTGGGGATCGTACTACCCGGACGTGCCGCGCATTTTCCTTGAGGACGCGGATCTCGTCCGCCTGTGGCAGAGAGCGCAGGCTACGGGCGGACGCCTGTTCCTCTATGTACCGCCGGAGTCCGATGCACACGTCAAAGCCCTGCTTGGCCCCGCACGCCTGGTTGAAATGAAAGAGCTGTCGGACCGTACGCTGTATAGCAGCCGGTGAGGGATTCCTCCACCCTGAGTCCTCAATCCTGTGCGCTCCGCATCAGCCCATGTTCGCCGAGCCGGTAGAGATGCCCTCGCCAAAGGATCTTGCCGCTCGTGTAACTTGCCGCCCAGAAGAAAAAGCCCATTAGATCGCGGATGGGATAGAGCAGGGTGGTTCGGAGAAGTGCCCGCTCGCGGACTACGTTACCGGCCACAATCAGGGCCAGGGCCATGCGGCTTAGCACGGCGTACAACAGCAGTTCCTCGCCCAGCGATCTATGATGCAGCAGCACCGCGGCCACGCATGCCATGAGCCCGAACGGCACGCTGAACGTCAGTCCCGTCCCGAAATGCCCTTTCGGCCGCGAGAATCGGGTCGACTTCATCCAACGAATCTGGTGCTTCATGCTGGTCAGAAACGTCAGGTTCAGAACGATGTGGTCGATCACGTGCCGCGACAGACATACCTTGTAGCCGAGCGCGGCCACCCAGTTCCCCAGCAGGAAGTCGTCCGAGCAGTATGGCCCAAGCTTCGCGAAGCCGCCCATGCGCCCCACAGCCGCCCGCCGCACGGCCATCGTTGGCCCCAGCAGGAACTGCATGCCCTCGACGAGGTTGGCCGCGAGCACTCCGGAGGTCATCTCAACTGACATGCCGGAGGCTTCGAGCTTGGCCCAGATACCTTTTTCGGCAATGCCTCGGTATAGGCAGGTCACCGCGCCGACCTGCGGATCGCGGAAGTCCGAAATAACCTCGCGTACATACTCCGGCGTCACCCGCACATCGCTGTCGCTGATGATGAAAATGTCATGCGCGGCGGCGGCGCCCATCCGCTCGAGCGAACTTACCTTGGCATTTACGAATGGCGGACCCTTTACCGCGAGGAATTGAACGGGGATGTGCGGGTACCTCACCGCGATCTCGCGAGCAATCTCCAGGCCGGGATCGGCGAGATGCCGCGCGCAGAAGAGGATTTCGAACGGCCCCCCATAGTCCTGCTCAAAGAAGGTTGCCAGGTGTGAGTGGAGGTCCGGCTCCGCGCCATGCAGCGGCTTGAAGAGGGAGACGGGCGGCGCAAACGGAGTCGCGAAGGGCTCCGGCCGGGCTACCTCGGTGCGGCGCCGCTCGCGAAGGAAGCGCAGAACCCCCGCGGCGACCATGCCGGTGAATACGGTCGAGGTCACCAGCCCAAAGATGCCCAGCACGAAAAGGAATTTCAGCATGAACGAGGTATGTCCAGAGTACCCTAGCCGACTAGCGCCGGGTACGCGTCGGCGTGACAACGGTTGGACGGCGTAGCGGGACAATGGCTGCGGGGCCCGCTTCGGAAGGGTTTCCCTGCATCCTCGACAGCATCTCCGAACGCACGTAATCGACAAAACCCTGCATCTGCCGGTTCATCTCCTCCATCCTCTCCCGCATCTGGAGGATGATCGCGATCCCTGAGATGTTAACGCCCAGGTCGCGCGCCAGGTTTAGGATGAACTCCAGCCGCTCCAGGTCTTCATCGGTGTACATCCGGGTATTGCCCTCGGTTCGCGATGGTTTCAGGAGGCCCTCGCGCTCATACAGGCGCAGCGTCTGCGCATGGATCTCGTACATCTTATATAAAGAGGAGATCATGTACGCGCCTTTCGTTTTCCGCTTCGTCGGCATCGAATCCTCCACTCCAAAAGATTACAGAACAATCTTAAAACCGCCTGCTCGGCTAGCGGCCACTCCATGGCGGTTTGCGTGCGCCCCGGATCCCGGCTCGGGTGGCCCTGCCGTCGGTCGGGATCTAGCGAAGCTGACCCCGAGAATCGCGAGGGCCACAATCGTCACAGGTGCAAGCACCACGTTACTCCCCACGAAGTGGGCGCGAGCCGCGCCGGCGGTCTTAGCCTTCCGCCTTCGCCCAAACGTCCTGCCGAGGGTCTTCCGGGTTCAGCTTCGCGAGTTCCCGCAGGATCTCCTTCGACCGCTCATCCCGCACCTGCGGCACCGCAATCTCAATCGTCACAATCTGGTCGCCGCGCTTGCCTTCAACCGATGCCGAGGGAACACCGCGCTCGCGCATCCGCAGTTTCTGGCCGCCCTGGGTCCCGGGTGGGATCCGCAGTTGCGCACGCCCGTCGATTGTCGGCACTTCAATCTTGCCGCCCAGCGCCGCCTCCGACATCGTCACCGGCACACGTAGGGCAATATCGTCGCCGGCCCGCGTAAATACAGGATTCGCCCCTACCTTCATGATCAGGAACAGGTCGCCCGCCGGCGCGCCTCCCGTGCCCGCGTTACCTTTGCCGGCTAGACGGATTCTCTGCCCGTCCCGGGTGCCGGCCTTGATGCGGAAGTCCACAGTCTCCGCCCGGCGAACCCGGCCCTCTCCGCCGCAGGTCGCACACGCATTCTCGACTCGGCCCGAACCGCCGCACATTTTGCACTGCACGTTGAACTTCATCTGCCCGTGCATCTGGGTCACCTGGCCGGTGCCGTTGCACTCCGGGCAAGTGTGCGCGCCGCCCGCGTGCGCCCGGCCCTTGCAGGTCGGACAGGTATCCAGCCGGTTCACTTCGAGCCGCATCGTGCCGCCGCGGATCGCGGTCCAGAAGTCCACCTGCACCTGGTATTCCAGGTCCGTGCCCGGCTCCGGCCCCGGTTGTTCCCTCCCGCCTGAGAACATTCCCGAGAAAATATCGCGCCATCCTCCCCCGGCGGTTCCAGCGGCAGGGCCCGCATTCGGGGCCGCCCGGCGTCCCTGTGCACTTTCGAAGTCGGAGAAGTCAAAGCCGCCGAAGTCGAACGGTACCCCCTGCGCTTCGGCCCGGCCACCCCTCCCGGCCCCGGAACCGGTTCCGTAGCCGTGTCCAAAGCCTCCGCGCGAGGCAGCTTCAGCCTGCGCGGGATCGATCTGGTCCGAGTAGAAGCCAAGCTGGTCATACACCTTGCGCTTCTTTTCATCGCTCAGGATGTCGTTTGCTTCAGAAATCTCCTTGAACTTTTCCTCGGCCTTTTTGTCATTCGGGTTGACGTCCGGGTGATACTTGCGCGCGAGTTTGCGGAACGCTTTCCGAACCTCATCCGGGGTCGCGGTCTTCTTCACTCCGAGTGCGCCGTAATAGTCCTTCTGTTGTGATCCTGCTGGCATGGTTCTAGTCCTTCTGGCAGAACGGGCACCAGTACACGGTGCGGCCCGCCATGGGCTTGCTCTCGATCTCTGTCTCGCATACCCGGCAGGGCTTGCCTTGTCGCCGGTACACGTAATGCACTTCTTCCTTCAATGCCGTCCCGCGCGGGTGCGGCCTGTCCTTCGGTCGCGTCGTGACCATACGCCGGTCTTCCACGCCATCCCGCATCAGGCTCACGGCGTCTTTCCAGATCGCCTTCAGTTCGGCTAGGCTCACATTCTGGCCGGGCCGATCCGGGCAGATGCGCGCCCGGTATAGGAACTCCGCGCGATAGATGTTACCGATCCCGCTCACGACCGACTGGTCCATCAGTAACACCCCTATCGGCGCTTTCCTACTTTGGATCAGAGCAAAGGCCGCCTTCGGGTCAGTTTTTTCGACCAGCGGATCCGGCCCGATTCTTGCCTCGAGTGCCTGCCACTCCTCATCTGCAGTCCGTCGGCCCCCGCAGCTCCAGCCAGTCCGTTTTGGTCCACATCCGGAAACGCAGCGCGCCCTTCGGCTCCGGCATTGGCTGCTCGCCTTCCCAGAAATCTCCGTACTGGCCCAGATGCACATGCACCGTCAGGTTGCGCCCAAACCGGTAACCCAGGTGCTTGCCGAGAGCGAGAACATCGAGCAGCTTGCGCCCATCTATCAAGTCCGCGTCTGCGAAGCCTCCATTCGGCGAGTCCACCCGCACCTTCTTTCCGGCGAAGGCAGCTGCCTGGCGCCGGGCGAACCGGTGGATCTCGTGGCCTTCAGGCATTCAGATTCACTTCACGGGACATTTCCACAATCTCCCCGGGCAGCCGAGTACCCCAGCCGCCAAGACCGAAATAAAAGTTATCTTTCTGGCGAGTCACATAGAAAGCAACCGGCTCGGTTTCAACGGTCTGCTCGGCAGAATCACATGCACAAACAAGTCTTAATTCCATATCGCATTCGCCGCCACGGCCTGAAGCCTCCAGAACATGTCCGGTTGCGCCTGGCGCATCTGCCGCATGAACTGTTCGGCTTCGTCCTTCGAGGGGAACAGCAATGTGCTGTAAACCTGCCCTGCCCGCAATTGCTCACACTGCCAAAAAGTGCTGTTCATCTCTGTCCACCCTCCTGGCTTTCCCAGCCATCTCTGCCTAACTTGATAGAAATCCACTCAACCTTGTACGTTGCGGCGAACAGCGTAGAGAAAGGAGCGGGAGCCTATCGCGCTCCCGCCTTTGCTCTCTACGCCGAAGGCGTCGTAGACCGCCGTCCAGGACTAGTGCTTCGGCTCGACGTCCACGTACTCGGCATCGATGACGCCCTCGTCCTGCTTGGGCGCCTCCGCATCCGCTGTGCCCGCGCTCGCCGTCGCACCGTCGGTCGGTACCCCGCCAGCCGGAGCGGCCTTGTACATTGCCTCGGCCAGCTTGTGCGACGCCGCCGTGAGCTTCTCGTGCTCGCTCTTGAGCTCGGCCACGCTCGGGCTGCCCGCAAGCACACCCTTCGCCGACTCCAGCGCCGACTCGACGTCCGTCTTCTCGGTGCCCGAGACCTTGTCGCCGGAGTCCTTCAACATCTTTTCAATGTTGTAGACCATGGAGTCGAGCCCATTCCGCGCCTCGATCTCCTCGCGCGCTTCCTTGTCCTCCGAAGCATGCGCCTCGGCTTCCTTGGCCATCCGCTCCACCTCTTCCTTGCTCAGACCGGAGCTCGAAGTGATGGTGATCTTCTGGTCCTTGCCCGTGGCGTTGTCCTTCGCCGTCACGTTCAGGATGCCGTTCGCGTCGATGTCGAACGTGACCTCGATCTGCGGCACACCGCGCGGAGCCGGAGGAATGCCGCTCAGCTTGAACTTGCCGAGCGTTCGGTTCTGCGAAGCCATCGGCCGCTCGCCCTGGAGCACGTGCACCTCAACCTCGGTCTGCGAATCCGACGCCGTCGAAAACGTCTCCGTCTTCTTCGTCGGGATCGTTGTATTGCGCGGGATCATCGGCGTCGCTACTGAGCCCATGGTCTCAATCGCGAGCGTCAGCGGCGTCACGTCGAGCAGCAGCAAATCCTTCACATCGCCCGATAGCACACCGGCCTGCACCGCGGCGCCGATCGCCACCACCTCGTCCGGGTTCACGCCCTTGTGGGGTTCCTTGCCGAACAGCTGTTTGACCAGCTCCTGGATCTTCGGCATGCGGGTCTGTCCACCGACCAGCACCACCTCATCTATCTTGCTCGCGTCCACCCCGGCATCGGCCATCGCCTTCTTGCACGGCTCGAGCGAGCGCTGCAGGATGTCATCGACCAGCTGCTCGAGCTTCGCGCGGGTCAGCTTCTCGACCAGGTGCTTCGGTCCGCTCGCGTCCGCCGTGACGAACGGCAGATTGATCTCGGTCTCCATCGCGGTTGACAGCTCGATCTTCGCCCGCTCGGCCGCGTCCTTCAGCCGCTGCAGCGCCATCTCGTTGCCTTTGGCGCGCAGGTCGAGGCCTTCCTTCTTCTTGAACTCGTCGATAAGCCAGTCCACAATCTTCTGGTCGATGTTGTCGCCGCCCAGGTGGGTATCACCGTTGGTCGCCTTCACCTCGATGATGCCGTCGCCTACTTCGAGGATTGACACATCGAACGTGCCGCCGCCGAAGTCATAGACCGCGATCGTCTCGTCCTTTTTCTTGTCGAGCCCATAGGCGAGCGCCGCCGCGGTCGGCTCGTTCACGATGCGCTTGACGTCGAGCCCGGCAATCCGGCCCGCGTCCTTGGTCGCCTGCCGCTGTGCATCATTAAAGTACGCCGGAACCGTGATGACGGCTTCGGTGACCGACCCGCCCAGGTAATCCTCGGCCGCTTTTTTGAGTTTCTGCAGGATCATTGCCGAGATCTCAGGCGGGGTGTAGTCCTTGCCCTGCGCCTCGACAACCAGATGATCGCCCTGCTGCTTCACCTTATAAGGCACCATCTTCATCTCGTCGTTCACTTCATTGGCGCGACGGCCCATGAACCGCTTGATCGAGTACACCGTGTTCTCAGGATTGGTGATCGCCTGCCGCTTCGCGACCTGCCCCACCAGGCGTTCGCCGCTCTTCGTGAATCCGACGACGGAGGGGGTCGTCCGACCGCCTTCTTCGTTGGCGATCACCTTCGGCTCGCCGCCCTCCATTACCGCCACGACCGAGTTGGTCGTGCCCAGATCGATACCGATAATCTTTGCCATTTTTTTCTGCCCTCGCCTTATCTGTTGACCCGCCACATCAGAATTGCACTTGAGTGGCTTACTGTCAATTTATCTGATGAGTTTACCTGCGAAAGGATGCAGCAAGCGAGATCGCCTTCTCCAGTTGCTCCCTAGACGGGAGCGTCCCGCAGCAGTTCGTCAAAACAGAAGAGTCCTCGTTCCCATCTTCCGTGCGCCATGCGAGGTCCAAAGCCCGTAAGCTACCTACACGCGCCTTTCCTTTCGGCGCCTTTGCGTTTACCCCTGATCAAGAAGCCAGGACTTTGCCCGACGAACAGCAACACGCAATGACCTTCGGCGTCAACCCATGGCTGATCGCCATCTCGGTCATGCTCGCCACCTTTATGGAGGTGCTTGACACCGCCATCGCCTCCGTGGCGCTGCCGTATATCGCCGGCTCGCTCTCGGCCTCAAACGACGAGGCCACCTGGGTGCTGACCAGCTACCTGGTCGCGAACGCGGCCATTCTGCCGGCCAGCAACTGGTTCTCGCTGCGGTTCGGTCGCAAGCGCTTCCTGCTCACCTGCGTTGTCATTTTCACGGTTTCCTCGGTTTTTGTCGGCGCCGCGCCATCGCTCGCTTTTATCCTGCTGGCCCGGATCATCCAGGGCGCGGGCGGCGGCGCGCTGCAGCCGCTCTCGCAATCCATCCTGCTGGAGAGCTTTCCGCCGGCCAAGCGCGGCGCGGCCATGGCCCTGTTTGCCTTCGGCGTCGTTGTCGCCCCGGTCATCGGGCCCACGCTGGGCGGCTGGCTCACCGACAGCTATAGCTGGCGCTGGGCCTTTTACATCAACGTCCCGGTGGGTGTGCTGGCATTCTTCATGATCAGCCGCTTCGTCCACGACCCGCCTTACATCAAGAACGCCAAACCCGGCCCCTTCGATAACATCGGCTTCGGGCTGCTCGCAGTGTGGGTGGGCTGTCTGCAGGTCCTGCTCGACAAAGGCCAGGAGGACGGCTGGATGGGGGCTACCTGGTTGCGCTGGCTGCTGTTTTTCTTCATCGCCGGGTTCGTCCTATTCCTCGTCCGCAGCTTCACCGCGAAGCACCCGCTTGTGAACCTGCGCAGTTTCCGCGACCGGAACTTCGCCGTCGGCTGCACCCTGATCTTCCTTTTCGGCATTTCACTCTACTCGCTGGTCACCGTTCTGCCGCTCTTCTACCAGGAACTGCTCGGCTACACCGCGTTCACCGCCGGGCTCGCTGTCTTCCCCCGCGGCGTCGGCTCGATCCTCGGCATGCCGGCGATCGCCTTTCTCGGCAACAAGTTCGACCCGCGTATCCTGCTCACCTTTGGCTTCTTCGTCTACGGCATCACGTCTCTCGCCTTCGGCAACGTCACGCTGGCAATCGGGCCCTGGACACTGACCTGGCCCATCGTCGTCACCGGCTTTGCTCTGTCCTTTGTTTTTGTGCCGATCACCACGGTCTCCTACGGCACACTGCCGAGGGAGGAGATCGGCAACGCCAGCGGCATCTTCAACCTGCTGCGCAACGTCGGCGGGTCCATCGGCATCTCGCTGGCGCAAACCCTGCTGACGCGGCGGCAGGACGACCACCAGAACGAAATCGAGAACTATGTTCCCCAGTCCGGCGCGCAGTTCCAGCAGCGCATGGACTCTGTCCAGGGCTACCTTGGCCACCAGACCCATCCGGCCAACGCCCACGGTGCCGCCCAGGGGCAGCTCTACAACCAGCTCGGCTCCCAGGCGCTGCTTTGGGCCTTTGTCGACGTGTTTCGCTGGCTTGCCATTATCTGCTTTGTCAATGTGGCCGTGGTCTGGATGTTCCGCAAGGTCAAGCCGGGCAATGCCGGGTCTACGGCTCACTAGGGATCGCCTGCCCGGCCCCGCCGCGTCTTCTTCCGCCGGGCGTCTCCTTATAATGAGGTGAGGCGGTGTTGAAGCGGCGGAACCGCCCTCTCTTCCCTCCCGGCGTGACGAACTCGCCTCCTGCAACGAGACCGCTTCCTGTTTCGGGAGACGCAGTTCGGGAAGCGCAAAGGTGTCCTTTTTGGCAGCAGCGAAGCAAACCGCAATCATCATCGGCGCCGGCCCGGCCGGGCTCACGGCTGCGCTTGAGTTTTGCCGCCGCTCCTCCATCCGGCCCATCGTTCTGGAAGCCAGCAACCGTATCGGCGGCATCTCCTGCACGATCCGACACAACGGCAACCGCATCGACATCGGCGGTCACCGCTTCTTTTCAAAGTCCGACCGGGTGATGAACTGGTGGACCTCCCTGATGCCCATTGCCGGCAGTGAGCAGGCCGGCGACTTCGCCATCCGCTACCGGAACCAGCAGCGGACGGTTCGCCCGAGCGCCCGGCAGGCACCGAGCAACGGAGCCTCCGGCGCCGCTGACCCCGATCTGGTGCTGCTGGTACGCCCGCGTAAGAGCCGCATCTACTTCCTGCGCTCCTTTTTCGATTACCCGCTTTCGCTCTCAGGCGCGACGCTGGGCCGGCTCGGGGCTTTGCGCACACTGCGCATCGGGCTGAGCTACATCAAGGCCCGGCTCTTCCCGCGCAAGCCCGAGAAGACGCTCGAAGACTTCCTCGTCAACCGGTTCGGCCGCGAGCTGTACCTGACCTTCTTCAAAAGCTACACCGAGAAGGTCTGGGGCGTGCCCTGCGAGCAGATCTCCGCAGCCTGGGGCGCCCAGCGGATCAAGGGCCTCTCGCTCCGGACCGCGATCGTCCACTTTCTCACGAAGACCTTCTCGCGCGGTAAACGCGACCCGGAAGACATCGCCCAGAAAAATACCGAGACGTCGCTGATCGAGCAGTTCCTGTACCCCAAGTACGGCCCTGGGCAGCTGTGGGAGCATGTTGCCGACTTGGTCAAGCAGTCAGGCGGCGAAGTGCGCACAGGCTGGCGCGTGACCAGGCTCCACCTCGAAGGCGGCACCGGAAGCGGCACCGGAGACAGCACCGGAAAACCAGGCCCGGGCGCCCGGATTCGCATCGTCTCGGTCGAGGCGACCAGCCCTCAGGGGGAGGCCGTTACCCTCCCCGCCGATTACGTCTTCTCGACTATGCCGATCCGCGAACTGCTGCGCGCCATCGGAGGGGAAACAACGGTTCCGCCTGAAATCCAGAGCATCTCCGACGGCCTGGTTTACCGCGACTTCATCACGGTCGGCATCCTCGTCGACCGGCTGCTCGTGACCGAGCCTGACGGCTCGCCGCTCAAGGACACCTGGATTTACATCCAGGAGCCGGATGTGCTGGTCGGACGGCTTCAGATCTTCAATAACTGGAGTCCCTACATGGTCGCCGACCCCTCGAAAATATGGATCGGCCTCGAATATTTCTGCTACGACACCGACCCGCTATGGACCATGCCCGACGCGGAGATCGCGCAGTTCGCGATAGCCGAGGTCGCGAAGATCGGCATCCTGGACCCGTCGGAGGTTCGCGACAGCGCCGTCTTCCGCGTGCCCAAGACCTATCCGGCCTATTTCGGCACCTACGACCGCTTTCCCGAGATCGTCCGCTACATGGACCGTTTCGAAAACCTGTTCCTGGTGGGCCGCAACGGCATGCACAAGTACAACAACCAGGACCACTCCATGCTGACCGCGATGACCTCGGTCGACAACATCCTCGCCGGCAATCTGGACAAGTCGAACCTGTGGGAGATCAACACCGAACAGGAGTACCACGAGAAGAAGGCCGGAGAGGCCGACAGTTCCGCGACGGCCGAAGGCGGCGCGAAAGAATTCGCCGCGCGCAAGTAGCGCTCGTTGCCGGGAGCGAACGCGAAACTCCCCGCTCATTCTTGGGGGGAGCCCGTCGCCCGAGCAGTTCATTCCGGGTTCCCTTCGATGCTATGCTTACGACCAAGGGAATGGGGTCTCCCGCAAACCGCCGCTCCGGCTGATGACTCCTGCCAAAACCTTGGGCTCCGCGAGGGGCGAAATGAGGCAGGAGTGGGACCGTACCTTTTCGTAATGATCGGCAGTGCCCTGGGCGGGCTGCTGCGATACGCGCTGACCCGGCTCACGTTAAGTTGGAACGGTACGCTGCCGCTGAGCACCATCGGCATCAATATTCTCGGTTCCTTCGTGATCGGCTTCTTCGGCACGCTGACCTTGCCCGGGAACCGCTATCCCGCCTCCGACAGTGTGCGCCTGTTTGTGATGGTGGGCGTCTGCGGCGGCTTTACCACCTTTTCGTCATTCAGCCTGCAAACCTTCGACCTGGCGCGGGGCGGGGCCTGGTTTCGGGCCCTGCTCAACGTGCTGCTCTCGGTGCTGCTGTGCTTCGGGTCCGTCGCGCTGGGGCACTACCTGGCGCAGCGCGGGACGGTGGCGCAGGCCGTCGCGGAGACGGCCGAGGAAGAGTTGGCGGGCTAGCCGGCTACTCCCAGTGCTCGTGATGCACGCTCACCCACCAGCAGGGCGTCATGCGCTGGTGCGGCAGCAAAGCCAGTACGCAAGGCACGTCTACGGTGCCGAAGTATTCGTAATGATAGTGGCCGTTTCTATCCGCGACCGCGACATACTGGCTCACGGTGGTGAAGGAGAGAATATCGCCGTGCCGCTGCCGGTAGACAAACACAGCGTAGTCCGCGGCGATAGCCACGATCAGCACCACAGTCCCGAGCAGCAGCCACGACCTGGTTTCGCGCGAGACCATCTAGGGAACCTCTGGTTAAGTCTCGGCCCTGAGAAGCAAGCCTTTCACATTGAGTGGAGATGTTGCGCTCTCATCCCCTCAGTCAGAGTCCCCTAGAGCCCGATCTGCTGTCCGGCTCCCAACAAGGCGTCTAACTTCGCCGGGTCGAAGCCGATCATCACCTCAGTACCGACCAGCAGCGTCGGCGTCGACCGGCTACCCAGGTCCATCAGTTCGCGAAAGGCCTGCGGGTCGGCCTGCACGTCCTTGTACTCGAACGGTACCTTGCGGCTCATCAGGAAGGTACGCGCGGCAAAGCATGGGGCGCAGCCCGCTTGGCTGTACAGGACGACTCGTGGATTGGTGGCGAGGCTTTCGTTCATGTCGTTATGGATTCCTCAAGGTGCGGATAGTTTCAAGAGGTCACAAAGCTAAAACAGCCTTCAGCGCCTTCGATGATACGGCGTGCGGCTGGCGGCCGCTTCGTGGCATTTTGCGCTAGGAGCTCCTACTCCCCTGGGAACCGCTCGCCCTCGTGCGCCGTATCGATTACGCGCATCGCGTTCATCCAAATAGGCAGCGCCGCTTTTCCGCCGGTTTCCCCACCGCCGAGCGGCGTCCGGCTGTCATACCCCACCCAAACTCCGCACGTCACCGAAGGCGAGAAACCCAGGAACCACGCGTCTGCCGAGCTGCTGGTGGTGCCGGTCTTGCCCGCTACCGCGTGGTCCAGCGTTGCCGCTTCGGCCCCCGTACCGCCCGGCGCGGTCACCGCCCGCAGAAAACGCACCATGGTCCGCGCGGTCTTCGGAGTCGTCACCGTGGTTGCTCCCCCGCGCCCGGCGTCGCCCACCGGCACACCGTCCGAGTCGGTCACCCTGCGGATCAGCCGCGGGCTCACCCGCATGCCGTCGTTCGGGAAAACCGAGTAGGCCGCCACCTGCTCGGCAAGAGAGATCTCGACCGCGCCGAGCGCGACCGGCAGGTACTCCGGGATGGGCCCCGTGATCCCGAACCGGCGAGCCGTCGCGACCACGCGCGGCATGCCCACCTCGGCCGCCAGCTTGACCGCCGGAATGTTTCGCGAGTCGGCAAACGCCTTCTCGAGCGTGATCTCCCCGAGCGTATTGCCCTCGTAGTCGCGTGGCGTGTAGCTGCCGAAGGAGGTCGGCGCGTCGAGGATCGTCATTTCCGGGGTCGCGCCCGCCTCCACCGCCGCCGTGTACACGTAGGGCTTGAAGGAGGAGCCGACCTGCCGCTCGGCCTCGGTGGCCCGGTTGTACTCGGACAGCGCGAAATCCCGGCCGCCTACCATCGCGAGCACGTCGCCGGTGGCGTTATCCATCGCGAGCAGCGCGGCCTGGGCGCCGGTGTCCTGCTCCAGGGTCGCCCGCCAGCTCTCCCCATCAAGCGCGCGCAGCTTCACGTAGATCACGTCGCCGGGTTTCAGGAACTCGGTCGCCGCCCCATAACCGGTCCAGGCCCAGTCCGCCGGCGCCAGCACCAGTTGCTGCGCGCCGATGCGCGCCCGCGCCTCGCTCGCGCTCACCGCGGTCACGACGGCATGCAGGTATGCGCCCGGCGCTGGCGGAGCTGTCCAGTCCGGATGCCGGAACGCCTCGGCATCGACGCCCTGCGCCCGCAGGTTGACGGGGCGCCCACGCCAGCCATGCCGCCGCTCATAGGCCGCCAGCCCATCCTCGACCGCGCGGTTGGCTGCTCGCTGCACGTTGAGGTCGAGCGTGGTGTAGACGCGCAGCCCCGCCCCATGCACCGCGTCGGCGCCGAGCTGCTTCTCCAACTGCCGCCGCACCTCTTCCACAAACCAGGGAGCGTCGGTGTTCGGAGGCGGCTGCAGGTGCAGTGCCAGCGGCGTGCTTTCCACCTCCGCAGCCTGCTCCGGGGTGATCTTTCGGTCATTGCGCAGCGCGGCGAGCACCTGGTTCCGACGCCGCAGCGCGCGGTCCGGGTGTGCGGTGGGCGAGAACTCCTCCGGCCCTTTCGGCAACCCGGCCAGCAGCGCCGCCTCGGCCAGCGTAAGCTCGCGGGCATGCTTGCTGAAGAAGAACTCCGCGCCGGCCTCGAACCCGTATACGCCGTGGCCCAGGTAGATCTGGTTACCGTACATGGTGAAGATCTGCGGCTTGGTAAAGGTCCTCTCGATCTGGATCGAGAGCAGCGTCTCCTCAAGCTTGCGCCCCGCGGTGCGCTCGTCCGAGAGAAAGAGATTGCGCGCCAGCTGCATGGTCAGAGTAGAGGCGCCCTGGGCGCGGCCCTTCGAGCGCAGGTCGTGGTACGCGGCCCCCGCGACGCGAAAAACATTCACGCCAAAGTGGCTTTCAAAACCCTTGTCTTCGATCGAGATCACGGCATCGCGCAGCACCGGCGCGAATGCGTCATAGGGGATCGCGATGCGGCGCTGGAGTGCGAACGAGCCGATCGGCTCGCCGTGAATGTCATACAATTCGGTGGTTGTGGAAGGCCGGTAGCGCTCGAGCTCCGCGACCTCCGGCAGGTCAACTGAATCGACCAGCACCAGACCGCCCAGCGATCCGAAGGCTGCGGCCAGCAAACAGAGGGCGATCAGGGCGGCCCTGCGGAGCTTTCGCCGGCGTTCCCGCTCACGGCTCATGCGCTCGGCGCGCGCCCTGCGCACCTCGGCGGTCTGCCCGGGGGGCGCCTGGTGGCTCAGCTTTGCTTCGCCTTCAGCACATCGAGCGCCTTGTTGAGCTGGTCGTCAACGCGCGGATGGTTCGGCGCGACTGCGGACTCGTCCTGCTCGGCCAGGAACTGGTCGATGCTGAGGCTCACCGGGATATTGGGCTTAACCGCATTCTCCTGGATCGGCTTGCCGTCGGGCGAGTTGTATTTAGCGACGGAGAGCAGCAGCGCAGCGCCGTTCGGCATGTCGATGGTCTTCTGCACGGTGCCTTCGCCAAAAGTGCGGTCGCCCACCACGTCGCCGCGTTTGGCCGCGAGCACCGCGGCGGCCACAATCTCCGCCGCGCCCGCGGTACCGTGGTTGGCCAGCACAACCAGCGGTGCGCCCGTCACATACTTTGCGGACTCAGCGGTAAAGGTCTGGGCCGGATACTTCTGGCCGCTGAGGCTCGCGATGGTCCCGTTCTCGAGAAAGGCATTCGCCAGTCGCACACCCTGCAGTTCGTCGCCTGACGAGACATCGCGCAGGTCCAGCAGCACCTTCTTGTTACCGGCCTTCGCCATGCCCTTCAGCTGCGCTTCGATCTCCGTAACGCGCTCCTTGCTCAACACGACCGGCTTGAGGTACAGGATCGAGCCGCTGTCGTACTGCTGGGTCGCGAGCGCAGGCGCCGCAAAGGGACCGCGCTGCAGCTTCTTGTTCACCGGGTCTTCCTTGCCCGGCACAATCATGTCGAGCGAGACCGACGTGCCCGGCTTGCCTTCGAGCGACAGTCGGATCATCGCCAGCGACAGGTCGTGCGTCGACTTGCCGTCGATCGCCTCTAGAACATCGCCGTCCTCGATTCCCTGCTTGTCGGCCGCGCTGCCCGGCAGCACGGAGACGACGGTCGCGTAGCCGTAACGCTTGCTCACATGCAGGCCGATCTGGCTGCTGGCGCTCGGCGCCGAGGTCGAGGCAACCTCGGCCTTATATGCCTTGTACTCATCGGGCGTCAGATAGCTGGAGTCTGAGTCAAGCGACTCAAGCAGACCGTGGAGAGCGCCGTCGGTGACCGCGGGCAGGCTCGGCTGTACGACATAGAAATTCTGTATCTTGCGCAGCACCTCCTCGTACACGCCCATCTGCTTGTATGCGGTATCCGACTGCGAGAAGCCGCCGGCGCGCATGCTGGCCGGCAAAAACCCACCCAGCAGGATCATCAGGGCGAGGACAACGGAGACGGCGAAGACAGAGCGCTGCAGCTTGTTCGACATAGGGTAAGGAGTCACGCGGAGTACGGAATTCAAAGCCGAAATCTGCAATCGATCATACTCCTCCGCCCTTCCGCAATTCGCCGCACAGGCCCATGTCGATCGCCCCGCCGGCTTTCGGCGCTTCCTGTAGAAGGCGCATCTCAGCCAACAGGCAGTTTGAGACAAATAGGAACCCACCGCGGCTTGCGCAACAGCAAACAGCGAGATCAGCCTCAACTCAGCCTTTTCGCATTTTCCCCAGGAGTTCTCCCCCATGAAAGCAGTCGTTTACCACGGTATTGGCGACGTCCGGCTCGACAATGTGCCGGCCCCCCGCCTGAAGAATCACGAAGACGCGATCGTCCGTATCACGGCAAGCGCCATTTGCGGTACAGATCTCCACTTCGTCCGCGGCACGGTGCCAGGTATGAAACCTGGCACGATCCTCGGACACGAAGCGCTTGGCATCGTGGAAGAAGTGGGCAAGAGCGTCCGCAACTTCCGCCGCGGCGACCGCGTGATCATCCCGTCTACGGTCGGCTGCGGCCGCTGCGGATATTGCCGCGCCGGCTACTTTTCGCAGTGCGACCGCGCCAACCCTGCCGGGCCGCTCGGCGGGACGGTCTTTTTCGGCGGCCCGGAAACGAACGGTGGTCTCGACGGCTTGCAGGCCGAGTACGCCCGCGTCCCCTACGCCGCCATTACGCTGCTCAAGCTGCCCGAGGCGATCGACGACGACAACGCGATCCTGATGAGCGACATCCTGCCGACCTCCTACATGGCGGCGGTCATGGCCGAGATCAAGCCGTCCAATACGGTCGCGATCTTCGGCTGCGGCCCGGTCGGCCAGCTGGCGATCGCCTGCGCGCAGCATTTGGGCGCGGGCCGCGTGTTCGCGATCGATTCGGTTCCCTCGCGGTTGGACGTGGCGCGCGCGCATGGCGCAGAGACCATCAACTATGAGCAGGAAGACCCGATCGAGGCGCTACGTTCGCTTACCGGCGGCTCCGGCCCGGATCGCGTGATCGACGCGGTCGGCATCGATGCGGGGGCGCCGACAAGTGGCCCGGCGAAGCCTTCACGCTCAGCGGCCAAGGAGTTCGAGGCGGAACTCGACCTCGTGGCGCCCAAGCAAAGCCGCAAGTACAAGACAGGCGGCGCTCCCTCGCAGGCACTGCGCTGGGCGGTCGAGTCGGTCGCCAAGGGCGGCACGGTCTCGATCATCGGCGTGTACCCGCTCACCATGAACAGCTTTCCCATCGGCACGGTGATGAACCGCAATCTGACGGTCCGCGCCGGCAACTGCGACCACCGCCGCTACATGCCGGAGATGATCGAACTGGTGCGCTCAGGCCAGGTGCGCCCGGCCGAGTGGATCACGCAGATCGAGCCGATGCAGTCGGCCATCGACGCCTACCAGTCCTTCGCCTCGCACCAGCCGGGCTGGGTAAAGGTCAAGCTCGACCCGGGTACACTGCAACGCACCAGCTAGCTGGGCGATACCCCACATTTCAGATTCGAGATGTGGGGGCGCTTCACCGCTGGTCAGCGCTCCGCTGCGTGACCGGGCCGACCTGGTCGATCCGCCACATAGGGCCGTCTTCGTATAACTGCCCCTCTTCCCGGACGAACGCCGGTGCGCTGCCCTCGAGCATGAGAAAGTGCCAGTCCTTGGGCTGCTTGCCCATCATCGGGGCGATGATCCCGGTAATGCCGCCGAGTTCAGCCCTGGCCGTGAACTCCCGCGCCGGTCTCGGGCTGCCCCCAACACGAAAGGGCACGTTTCCCTGAGGCGTAATTGTGATGTGGATCAGCCGAGCCCCATGGTAGGCCACGATTAGGGGCAGTTCCGTTTTCTGGGCCTTGGGGCTGATATTCGTCAACAGGACCATGGACATGCCGTTGGCCAGGTCCGGCGGTATCTCCATGTGCTGGGTCGTGACCTTT
>CAXTSA010000015.1:9197-19529 GCA_964246755.1 uncultured Acidobacteriaceae bacterium | reverse complement strand
CGAGCTTGGCCGAAACGTCACGACGGCTCTCGCGAATGACGCGAAATTGAAGGGCTCCGGCGTGACGGCGAACGTCTCGGGCGGCGTGGTGACGCTCACGGGCAATGTTGCCGGCGAGGACGCACGCGAAGAGGCCGAGCAGGTCGTGGCTAGCGTCAGCGGCGTACGGTCAATCCAGGACAATATCAACGTTCCGGGTAGCGCGTCGGCAACTCCCGCGACCCCCGCAACCCCCGAGCCGCCCGCGGCAACAGCCGCAACGCCGGAACCTGCACCGCCGTCCGGTGCGGGGCAGAACACCTCGGTCGCCACGCCGCCGCCTGCACCCCCGGCCGAAGCGGGTACCGCGGCAAGCGGGATGCCGCCGGGTCCGCCACCGGATCAGGACACGAACCAGCCGAACGGGCAGCCGGCAACGCAGGCAGGAAACCAGTCGTACACGCCGTATCCCAACGGCAACGCGCAGGCGCCAGCGGAAGAGGGCCGGAACCAGCCAAACCAGAACTATGGGGGCGCAGCGCAGTCTGGTCAGAACTATCCCAACGGCGGCTACGCGGGGCAGGGTTACCCCAGCGGACTGCCAGGGTATCCGCCGCAAAATGATGGTTACGGACCCAGGGGCAATGCGCATCCGCCCCAACAGGCAAGCGCCTTTGCGGTCACTCCGCAGCAGCAGAACACGAGCGGCCCTGTTACGCTTCCCCCGGGGACTCTTCTGGCGGTGCGAACGACGCAGCCTTTGAGCACCAATGCTCTGAAAGGCGGCGAGTACTTCCAGGCGACCGCCGCAGCGGATGTGTACGCGAACGGAGTTGTCGCAATTCCGCGCGGCGCGGTGATGACCGGCCTTGTGGTGGAGGCGAAGAATGCGGGTCCCCTGGCCGGCAGCCCGAAGCTCGATCTGCGGCTGACCTCGATCCAGCTCGGTCCGGCGCTGTATCCGCTCGCCTCCGAGGTGTGGTCGAGCCAGGGCCCCAGCAAGACCGGGTACACGGCGACGAACACCGTCGGCGGTGCGGCCGTGGGGGCGCTGATTGGCGCGATCGCGGGCGGCGGAGTAGGCGCCGGGGTGGGCGCGATTGCCGGCGGCGCGACCGGCGCGGTCGTGTCCGGAGCCACGCATGGCCCGAGGCTCGATTTGCCGCCCGAGGCGCTGCTCCAGTTCCACCTTGCGCAGGCGCTGACCGTGCAACCTGTCCTCTACGACGAAGCCGAGCGGTTAGCCTCATCGGTACCGCAGCAGCCTGTCCTGCGCCAGCGGCCAACCTACGTGGCCGCGCCGTACCCGGCGCCCTATCCCTATGTCGTGCGTCCTTACCCTTATCCCTACTATCCTCGCTACTACTATCCCCGCTGAGATTGGGATGGACGAAGAGAGAAGGCCGGAGCTTTCCCTTCGGCCTTCCCATTTCCGCACAATGGCCCAAAATGGGCATGTTCGACCGACAGGCATACGAATGAGAGCCAGCTTCCCAGCTCTTTCGCCGTTATAGTCAAGGCATGGCTCCAGTCACCGCTCCCGACCCGGCCGCAGCGTCTGCCTCCAGTTCCGGGCAGTCGCTCGTAACCCGCCGCGCCTTCTTAGGCGCTGCCGGCGGCGCGGCTGTGGGACTCGCCCTGTATGCCGGCGAGATCGGGCGACACGACCTTGTCACCGAGCGCAGGGTGATTCGCATCCGCGGCCTGGCAGAGGCTTTCGCGGGGCTTCGCATCGTGCAGATCTCGGACGTCCACTACGCCGAGTACACCGAGCCCTTCTTTGTCGAACGCATGGTTCACGAGGTCAACCGGCTCAAGCCGGACATCGTGCTGATCACCGGCGACTTCATCTGCATGGGCCCGATGAACCACACGAGCGCGGAGAAATATGCACCGGTAGTGGCCGAAATGCTGGGCCGGATTACCTGCGCTCACCGTTACGCGGTGCTCGGCAATCACGCCTGGATGGTGAACGGCGACCTGGTGGTCGCCTCGCTCAAGGCCGTGGGTATTCCCATTCTTCACAATGCGAACCTGCCGTTCGAGCGGGACGGTGCGCGGTTGTGGATCGCGGGCATCATGGATGCGCTCAGCTGGGAGTCGGATGTGGAGAAGAGCCTGCCGGTGCACGCTGAAAAGGACAGAGAGCCGGTGCTGTTAATGGCCCACGAGCCGGATATCCTGCCGGCTGTGGCGCGTTTGAACGCGGTGGACCTGATGCTCTCCGGCCACACACACGGCGGACAGGTGCGCCTGCCGTTTTTGCCGCCCCTGCTGCTGCCGCCGCTCGGCAAGCGCTTCGTAGAAGGGCACTTCACCATGGGCCGGACGCAGTTGTATGTCAATCGCGGGATCGGCGCGGTAGGGCTGCCGTTTCGCTTCCGATGCCCGTCGGAGATCACGGAGTTGACGCTCCAGCCCGCGTGATAAGCACACGATGGCCATGTCTGCCCCGGTATACTGGACAGCAGTCATTTCATCCCCCGCGCGCCACAACCCGACGCCAAAGGTCTCGCTCAACTCCATGATTCGTTTCCTGCAAAAAGACAGCCGCTTCATCAAGGCAATCTTCTTCATCATCATAGCCGTCGCCTGTATCACCATGGTCATTACCCTGGTGCCTGGCATTTTCCAGACCGGCACGGATTCGGGCGGCACCTATGCGACGATACGCGGCGGCAACCCGTTTACCCGGATCTTTGGCTCCTCGACGCAGGTGTCGACCCAGGACGTGCAGCCGGCCGCGCAGCGCATGCTGCAACGCCAGGGCTGGCCGGAAGCGGCACTGCCCTTCGTGATGCAGCGCGCCGGGCAGGGGCTTGTGCAGCAGGCCATCATGCTGCATGAGGCCGACAAGCTGGGCCTGCAGGTCAGCGATGACGCGGTGCGTAAGTTTCTGCACTCCGGCCCGATTGGCGCGGCGCTGTTCCCGAACGGGCAGTACATCGGCGACCAGCGCTATGCCGAGCTGATCCAGGACAACTTCGGGCTTTCGCGCGACCGGTTTGAGGCGGAGATCAAGAAGGAGCTGGAGGAAGCGCGACTGCGGGACCTGATCACCGGAGGGGTTGCGGTTTCCGACGCGCAGGTCCGTGCGAATTATCTCCAGCAGGCCACAAAGATCAAGTTTACCTATGCGGTGCTGAGCGCGGACGTGGTGGGTAAGACGATCAACCCTTCAGACGCCGAGCTGCAGGCGTTTTTCAAGTCGCACAGCGCGTTGTATGCGAATGCGATTCCTGAAACGCGCAAGCTGCAGTACCTGGTGTTTACGACGGACAACGTACCGGGCGGCGCATCCCAGGTTACCGATGCCGAGGAGAAGGCGTACTACAACGCGCACGCCGGCGACTACAAGGTCGACGACCAGGTAAAGGTCCGTCACATCCTGACCAAGGTGTCCTCGCCGGCCGAGGACGCCGCAGCGAAGGCGAAAGCGCAGGGCATTCTCGACGAGCTGCACAAGGGCGGAAACTTCGCCGATCTCGCGAAGAAGAACTCCGACGACCCAGGCTCGAAGGCGAGCGGGGGAGAGCTGGGATTCATCAAAAAGGGCGTGACGGTACCACCGTTCGAGCAGGCCGCGTTCAGCCTGCAGCCCGGCCAGACCTCCGATCTGGTCAAGACACAGTTCGGGTATCACATCATTCAGACCGAGGAAAAGCAGACTGCGCACACCCGTCCATTCGATGAAGTGAAGCCGCAGATCCTCGCTGCTCTGACGCAACAGAAGGAGCAGGCAGCCCAGAGCGCCTTTGCCGGGCAGCTGGCGACAGAAGCGAAGAAGAGCGGCTTGCAGGCCACAGCGGCTGCGCACCATCTGCCGCTGCAAACGACCGATTACGTCACCCAGGACGCGGTAGTGCCGGGAGTGGCGGACGCGTCAAAGCTGCTGACGGCGGCGTTCGGCGCGACGAAGGGCGCGGCTCCGCAATCGGCGAGCACCGGCGATGGATCAGCCGTGTTCCAGGTGCAGGACGTACGCGCGGCGCATGCGCCGGAGTTCGCGAGCTATCGCGATCACATCCTGGCCGACTACCGCACCCAGCAAACCCCCGTGCTGCTGGAGCAGAAGACGACCCAGCTGGCAGACAAGGCGCACGCCGAGAACAGCTTGGCCAAAGCCGCGGCAGAGATGGGCGCGACCGTCAAAACGAGCGACTTGGTGGGTCGTGACGGGCAGGTGCCGGACCTTGGCGCGATTGCCACGTCTGCGCCGCAGCTGTTCACCCTGAACCCAGGGCAGATCAGCGGGCCGATCCGCGGAGCCACGACTGGCGTCGTCGCCCTGCTCGACGATAAGCAGGAGCCAGGGGCGCAGGAGATCGCGCAGCACCTGCCGCAGGCCAAGGAAACCCTGCTCGACAGCAATCGCGAAGAGGCGTTTGCCGTGTTTGTCAGCGGCCTGACCGAGCAATATCAGAAGCAGGGCCGCATCGCGATGAGCAAGCAGGCCCAGACAATGCCGCAGCTGCCCGGGCAGAGGGGCAGTTAGAATCGCGCCCCGAAGCTGAAGAGGCAACGGGCCCGCCGCAAAGGGAATCTCCCCAAGCGGCGGGTCTTTTCTTTTGAGCCAACTGGACACACATGCCTTTCGATCGCTCCTCCGGACTTCTGCTCCACATCTCCTCTCTTCCTTCCCACGGCGGTATCGGCGACCTCGGTCCGGCCGCCTATGATTTCGCAAACTTTCTGCATGCGGCGGGGCAGCGCATCTGGCAGGTGCTGCCGCTCAACCCGGTAGGCTACGGCAACTCGCCCTATGCCGCGCTGTCTGCGATGGCGGTCAATCCTCTGCTGGTGAGCCTGGAGGTGCTGCGCGACTGGGGCTGGATTTCGGGCGAGCGCCTGAAATCCGCGGAGCTACCCGGAGACGCGGGCGCGGTCGACTTCGACGCGGTGACTGAGAAAAAGCTGCCATTGCTGCAGGAAGCCGGAGCGCACTTCCTGGAGCACCACACCGGCAAGCAGTGGTCGCGGTTCGAACAGTTTTGCCAGGACAAAGCAGGATGGCTCGACGACTACGCGGCATTTGTGGTGCTGCGGCGTGAGAACGGCAACGCGCTCTGGACCGAGTGGCCGCAGGCTTTCGCGCATCGCGAGGCCGAAGCGATGCAGCAGTTTCGTGAGGAGAACGCGCGGGCGCTCGAAATTGAGAAAGCGATCCAGTTTGCTTTTGATGAGCAGTGGTATCACCTGCATACGTACTGCCGGGAGCGCGGCATCCAGCTCATGGGCGATGTCGCGATCTTCGTCTCGTTCGACTCGGCGGATGTGTGGACGCATCCGGAGCTGTTTGAGCTGAATAGGAAGGGCCTGCCCGCGCGCGTCGCCGGTGTGCCGCCGGACTACTTCAGCGAAACCGGCCAGCGCTGGGGCAACCCCTTGTACAAGTGGGACACGCTCGCCGCGCAGGGTTTCGCCTGGTGGGTGGAACGCATCGAGCGCGCGACCGAGTTGTACGACCTGATCCGTCTGGACCACTTCCGAGGCTTCGAGGCCTTCTGGGCGATCCCGGGAGAGGACGAGACCGCGGTCCGCGGCACGTGGGTCAAGGCGCCTGGGCATGCGCTGTTTGCCAAGCTGCAGGAAGAGCTTGGGGTGTTGCCGTTTGTCGCTGAAGACCTGGGCGTGATCACGCCGGAGGTCGATGCGTTGCGCACCGCGTTCGGGCTGCCAGGCATGCGCATCCTGCAGTTCGGCTTCGGTAACCGTGGCGCGCACAATTATCTGCCGCACCGGTTCGAGACGAACGCGGTGGTCTACACCGGCACCCATGACAATGACACCACGGTGGGCTGGTGGCAAAACAGCGCTACCCCCGAGGAGAAGCGCGCGGTAGAGGCCTACGTGGGCGTGGGCGAGGACGGGCCGGCGTGGTCTTTGATTCGCGCGGCGTCAACCTCCGTCGCGGATATATGCCTGTTTCCCGTGCAGGACGTGATCGGCATCGGCTCAGAGGGGCGGATGAACGTGCCGTCGGCCGCAACAGGCAATTGGAGCTGGCGCTTCGAGCAGCGGGCGCTTACGCGGCAGATCGCGGAAAAGCTGCGAGCGATCACTGACGGCGCCGACCGAACGCTCGAGGCCGAGCGTGAGATTGCGAAGGCGAAAGAAGAAGACGCGAAGACGGCACGGGAAGTTTAAGCCCAGTGGCGAGCCTACTCAAGCGGAAAGGCCGCGTGGCCTCTCCGCTTGCTTCTTTCTACCGCCGGCGTGTCAGGATCGCAACCGGGAAATCGGCGAAGACTTCTGTGAGTTCCAGATTGCTCTCGCGGCACACGATCTGCTTGCCCGTAAAGGCATGTACCCATGTGTCTGGGCCGGCGCCCAAATTTGCCGGCAGGCGTACCTGCTGGCCGGCCCAGAGCTGCCCGACAGGCATCTCCGCTGCACCTTTTGCAAGCGTGTATGTGAAGCGTGGAATGACGACCAGCACGTCATCCCCGCGTAGAAACGCGAACGCATGGTCCGCATCGCTCACCTCAAGCGGCGTGTACTCGCCATCGTCGAAAGCTTCACGATGAGCATTCCTCACGGCGAGCGTCTTGTGCGTCGTGAGCAGCTTGACCCGGCCGTCATCCAGGGTTCCGAGCACGTCCCCGATGGCCGCGGCTTCGGACTGGCCCGCAAGTGCGTCGAGCGCTTTCACGCGGTGTCCGTAGTCGACGGGCCGCCGGTTGTCCGGATCCACCAGGCTCAGGTCCCACATATCGGTGCCCTGATTAAAGTCCGGCACGCCGGGCGAGGTCGCCTTGAGCACCAACTGCGCCAGCGAGTTGACCGCCCCGTGCACCCGCACTGAAGTAAGCAGCTGTTCCAGTTCGGTCACAAACTGCGTTTGCCGGTCACCGGCGGCGGGGGTGAGCAGATGATCGACGAACCCCTGCACGGCTTCAGTGTATTCGGGCCGTGGATTGACCCAGCTTACGTTGACTTTTCCTTCGCTCAGCGCCTTCGCGAGATACTCCTTCACGCGGCCGGCGAAGTTTTTCCGATCGACATCGAGCCACGGCCAGGCGCCCACGATCGTTTGATAGATCATGTACTCTTCATTCGCATCCGGCGCGACCGTGCCATCCTCAAGCGTGGTCTTGAAGCCGGCGTTGGCCTCGGCCCAGCGCGTAACCTGCGCGGCCCAGGCGTCCGGCATCTCCGAGAGCACATTCAGGCGGTTGCGCACATCCTCGCTACGCTTCGTGTCGTGGGTCGAGGTCGTCAGCATGGCATGCGGCGTGTGTTTCAGTCGCTCGGTGTGAGCCTTGTGCAGCGTCTCCGGTTTCAGGCCGAACGCGTCCATGGCCGAGCCGACTTCATTCGACGAGAGAAACCGAAAATACACATAAAAGCTTGTGTCCTCGACACCCTTCGCCATCACCGGCCCGGTAAGCTGCTGGAACTTGAGCGCGAAGTAGAGCTGCGATTCATCATGCTCCGCGTCGCCCGCGCCCCGGCCTTCAAGCAGCAGCACGCGCTGCAGATAGTCGAATGCCGACGCGTCGACGCCGGCGTTGCGGCGTTTTGCCAGGCGGACGGCGGTGCGGATCGTCTTCGTATCGGCCTCCGAATAGCGTCCGCGTTCGTCGATGTAGGTGCGGTAGATCGGGAAACAGGCGATGGTCTCACGGATCACTGTCTCAAGCAGGTTGTCGGTGAAGTCGCGCACACGCCGGTCGTTGCGCGCCAGGTGCGAGAGTAGATTGCCGAGCACGTGCGTTTCGCTTGAGAGCGACGTGAGCATGACGTTGCGCTTGGACTCGTAAACAATCTGTGACGGGCTCACGCGGCCACCGATGAAGTCGGCATAGATCGCGTCGAAGCGGGCCTTGTTTTTGGGCTGGATGAAGAACTGGTTGGCGAAGTGGACGAAGTCGTAGCCGGAGGTTCCCTGCACGGCCCACACGCGGGGCAGCGTCTCGCCCGGCTCCAGAATCTTCTCAACCACGCAGTAGAGCGGCAGCATCGAGCTCTCCCAGTCGCGCCCGCGCGTGGCGTCGATTACGTTCTGCTCGATCCCGCTCGGGGTGCTCGCGTCTTCTTGCGCGCCCATGCACCGCGCCGCGATACAGAGCTGCTGCAGGCGTTCAAGATACACACGCGGATTGAACATGCCGTCACAGTGGTCGATGCGCAGTCCGGTCACATCTCCGTCCGCCAGCAGCTTGCGGATCAGCGAATGCGTCTTGGCGAATACCTCGGGATTCTCCATGCGCAGGCCGACCAGGTCGTTTACATCAAAGAAGCGCCGGTAGTTGATCTGCTCGCTCGAGGTACGCCAGAACGCGAGCCGGTAGGGTTGCACTTCGAGCAGCTCGTGCAGTGCGTCGAAGGAGCTTGGGTCGCCCTCGGTCCCATTGATCGCGTTCGCTGCCTTTTCGAGCGCGGGCTTTAGCGCTTCGTCGCATAAGGCCGTTTGCAGGCGCGGCTTCAGCTCCTTAAGGCGTGCGCGGCGCTCCTCGACCAGTGCCGGCTCTGTGCTCTCGTGCAGCGGCAGCGCGGCGAGCTCATTGAGCAGCGCGCGAAACTCCGCCGGCACGCCGAACTCCCCATCGCGTTCCGCGGGAAACACCATGGGCAGCGTGCGCGGCGCAATCGGCTGCAGGTGGTCAAAGTACGCGATCAGCGCGCGGCCGGCTTCAAACTTCACCTGCAGCTGCTTCGCCTCGAGCGCCTCGCCGTACTGCTGGCCCAGGATAGGCAGCAGCAGCTTGTTTTGCATGTCCGGCTTCAGCGGTTCCCAGTCAATGTCGAAATACTCCGAGTATTCAGAGGCGCGGCCGTTCTCGAGCACGTCCTGCCACCACACGCTTTTGTTGCCCACGCCCATGTGGTTCGGCACCGTATCGAGCAGCAGGCCCATACCCGCCTTCCGCAGCGCCGCGGCGAACGGCGCGAACTTCGCCTCGCCGCCGAGTTCGGGATTGAGGCAGTCGTGACGCGTCACGTCATAGCCGTGCATCGAGTGCGGCCGCGCCTCAAAGATCGGTGACAGGTAGGCATCGCTGATGCCGAGCTGCCCGAGGTAGGGCAGGATGGCCTGCGCGTCCTCAAAGGTGAACTTCTCGTGCATTTGCAGCCGGTAAGTCGAGACAGGTGTGCGTGCTTCGGTCTGGAGAGTTTTCCGGATGCAACCGGTGGTGTCTGGTGAGTTCATGGCTGGAGGGCGTTGTCCTTGGCTATTCTCGTGGCAGCTGCGCTTGTCGCCGCAGTCCGCCCGTTTCACTTGGATGCAGAGCGGCAACTATCTCGCAGCCGCATCTATACTGGAGAACAAGGCGTCTCGAAAGCACCCAGGGACGCACAAGGAGCCCCATGCCACTTTCCGGCGAAGCGATTCGCTTGATGAACTATGTTGACGATGTTGCTACGACGCTGCGTCGCATCGTTGCCCTCTCGCCCAGCCTGACGCAGGAAGAGCGTACCCGCGTGAGTGAATACCTGCTCAAAGCCGAGCCAAGCGTGCAGACCGTGGTCAGCAAACTCGCGGAAGGCAAGCAGTCGCTCGAGTAAGCAGCATGGCTCCGTTGCGCGGCGACAACGCTATCCGACGTATCGCAATCATCGGGGCCGGCTCGGGAGGGGTAATTTCCGGCGCCAGGTTTGCGTTGTTGTGTCGACGGGCAGGTTTCAGCACGGTGCTTGAAGATGTGCTGCCGGGTAATCTTCGTCGGGCTGCCGAGGTGATTGAAGCAGCCGACCCTGCGTTTACCCCGGAGTTTGCCGGAAGCATCGAGGATGCGGTGCGCGATGCCGACCTGGTGCTCGACACTGTCCCGGATGAGCTGGAATCGAAGCTCGAAATCCTGAGCCTGCTGGACCGGATGGCCCCGCCGGCCGCGCTTTTTGCTACCCCAACGGAAACACTTTCGATTGCCGATCTGGCCTCCTGCACCTACAGACCCGGGCAATGTTTCGGGCTGCGGTTTGTGTCGATGACGCCCTTACGAGTTGCACTGGAGTACACAGCGAGCTGCGCGGCCGCGACGCTCGAGCGAATGCATGTGTTTCTTACCGCGCTGGGCGCCTCGGTCGAAGCCGCTGAGGACACCCGCGCTCTCCCTTGACGGCTTGCCTATCGAATCGAGGCTGAAAACCGGCTCCTACTCCGCCTGGTCCGGGCGCTTATACGGCGCTTTCAGGTATGCGCGCGCCTCATTTAGCGCGCCTTGCGTGTTGTCGTTGGTCTGCACGGCTTGCCGGTACTCATTCACCGCGCGGTCCCTTTGGCCGGTGACGTCGAAGATCTTGCCCAGCGCGATGTGGCTCCAAACCTGGGTCCACGCGGGTTCGCCATCGCCGCGCAGGGCATCGCGGTAGGCGTTGGCTGCCGACTGATAGTTGCGCTGCGTGAAC
>CAXTSA010000015.1:0-9187 GCA_964246755.1 uncultured Acidobacteriaceae bacterium | reverse complement strand
TCCCCGATGCGGTAACTCGCGAGCGAGCTGGCCGAGTTTGCCGCCAGTGCCTTCTGGTACTCGGCGAGCGCGGCCGTCAGGTCGCCCTCGCCTACCAACTGCTGCCCGCGCAGGATGGAGATGCGCACCTGCATGTCGGGCGAGTTCTTGAGGATCCAGTTGTCCGGGTCGATCTGGATGTGGCGCGGCGAGCCGAAAGTATCGACCACGTACTGCGAGTTCGGCCCCTCCACCTCCACGCGCTTGTTTTCGGTCTTACCCTCGGTCTCGACGCGCAGATCGACGGGCATGTTGAACAGGTCGAGATCCTGCGTGACCGTGCCGATGGTGCGGAAGCCTTTGTCGTTGCCCAGCCGGTACACGGCGTACTTGTTCACGAACTGCGGCGCGCCGGTGCCGTCGAGCCACTCGGAAAAGAAGGCGGTCAACTGCTGCTGCGACTGCGCTTCGGCCAGCTTTTCAAAGTCCGGGGTCGACAATCCCTTATCGGTGTACTGCGAGAAGGCCCCGCGCAGGATCTTGAGGAAGCTGTCATCGCCGACCTCCCAGCGGAGCATGTGGAAGACCATCGCGCCCTTTTCCAGCGTCATGGACTGGAACTCCGGCGAGAAAACGGCGAGGCGGCCCGCGGTCGCAAGCGGGATGGTGTCGTAGGCGAGCGCGCCGGCCGAGACATCGAGCACCGCGGCCTGGAGCGCCGGCTTGCCTCCCTGGTCTTCGACGAATAAGAGCTCGCCGTAGCGGGCCATGCCGTTGGTGATCCAGGTGTCATTCAGCGTGGCGGGGCTGATCTGCGAGCCCCACCACTGATGCGCGACCGTGTTCGCCAGCAAACGCGCGTCGGACTTGTTGGCCATGCGAGCTCCGGCGATCCCCGCGATCTCAGGCGCCCAGGCGGCGGGCACGGTGTCATCCGGCAGCTCGACGATATTCAGTTTGTTCGATTCCGGAATGCCGAAGGTGCTGGTGTAAAAAGCGAACTCGCGATTTGCGGTGTCGGCGTAGGCCGCAGCGGAGGCTTTATGCGCGTCGGTGGTGTAGACGCGGATGTTGGGCGAGCCGGCCTCGGTGACCGGCGGCAGGAACTTGCCGATAACGAGCGTGCCGGGGAAGCCAGGCTTGGTCCAGGAGAAGTCGAACTCCTGCCCGCCGGGGAGCGCGAGGTTCTCCCCGCCTGGGGTTTGTGGCTTCGCGGGTGCTTTTGCCTTGGCGGCGGCTGCGGCCAGGCGCGCGGCACGGCGCGCGCGCGGGGTCGTCGCGGCCTCCGGCTTTGCAGCTAGCTTAGGGGCCGGCCCGCTTGTGCGCAGTGGGGGCCTGTCGGGTGTGTCGTCATCGCTAGTGACCGTGGTGCCGCTCTTCTTGCGGGCCTCGCTTGCGGTCGTGGGTGCCTCGTTGGCCGCGTCGCCGCGGCGCTGCAGCTGCGGCTCGCCGGTGCCCGCCTGCCCGGCCGGGGGAGTTGCCTCGCGATGCGCCTGCACCGCGCTCACGGTTGTGCCGGGCGTGGTGCTGCCGCTAGTTGCGCCGGAGCCGATCGCGGTGTAGCCCGCGGGCACAAACACGTGCATTTCGGCCGTGAACCGGTCGGTCGTGTAGCCCACCAGGGGGAACCAGCGGCCTGCGTAGAGCAGGTACGAGATGGTGCCGGTGGGCGTGGCGGCAGGGGTGGCGGTGGCTGGGATGCCCGACGCTTGAGGAGCGGTTGCCGCTGCTCCGGCGGTCGTT
Organism: uncultured Acidobacteriaceae bacterium; assembly: GCA_964246755.1. Lineage (GTDB taxonomy): Bacteria > Acidobacteriota > Terriglobia > Terriglobales > Acidobacteriaceae > EB88. The sequence continues at coordinate 7,465 of CAXTSA010000015.1, read as the reverse complement.
CCAGGCGCTGTTCCGGGCGTCGTTCCGGGCTCTGTTCCGGGCTCTGTGCCGGGCGTCGTGCCCGCGATGTAGGCGAGCTTGAGCCCTTCCACCGGGCCGCCTTCGGCGCCCGTCAGTGCGCCCGCGTAGGAAAACGTCCAGGTGTAGCTTTGCCCGGCGACCAGCGCCTGCGCCGGGGTCACGCGCACCGTTGCGTTCGCGCCGCGCTCGCCGTTCAGCGCGGCGCCGCTTGCGTCGAGCACCTGCGTCACCCGCAGTGCGCCATGCAGCTCAAAGACAGCCGCGTCGCTCGCCTGGTTTGCCGTAAACGTCACCTTGGCCTGCGCGGACAGGGTCTGCGTCGCGGGGTTTACCTGCGCGTCGATGACGTAGCCGGTCACCGCAATCGGCGGCTTGGCCTCCGCGGCGAAAAGGGATGAGGGCAGCAGCAGGGCAGGAAGAGTGCAGAGAAGACGCTTCATAGGGCGAGGCTCAGGGGTATTTCGCTCATTGTTTTCTTGGGTAAAGACCCGGGAAGCAGGGAAATGACGTGGTCCGCGACCGCATCCATCGCGCTCTGTTCCTGCTGGAGAGACAGACGAACCCGCGCGAGCGCAAGCTGCATGGCGGCGCGTTCGGGCGTTGGCTCAATCAAAGCGCGCATGGCCGCCTCGACTGCCTCGGCAGTAAAGTCGTCCTGGATCAGCTCGGGCACCACGCGCTGGCCGGCGATCAGGTTGGCCATCGCGACGTGTGGAACTTTGACGAAGCGCTTCGCGACCGCGTACGAGGCGACTGAGAGCCGGTAGGCGACGATAAACGGGTTGCCGATCAGCGCGGCTTCTACCGTGGCCGTACCGCTGGCCACGACGCTCGCGCGGGCGTGGTTCAGCGTGGCCCGCGCATCGCGCGTCAGCGTGACCTTTACAGATGCCGCGGTGGCCAGCATGCTTCGCACATTGCCCTCCTGCGCAAGCGTGAGCGTCGGCGCGAGCGGCAGCACGTACTCTTGCTCGGCCCCAAGCAGTTTTGCCGCACCCAGCATCGCCGGGAGGTTCAGGGCGATCTCGCGCGGGCGGCTGCCCGGCAGCAGGCCGATCCAGTGCTTGCCCACGTCGAGCGCATGCTCAGCGGCGAATTGTTCCCGCGAGATCGAGGGCAGGGGCAGCTCGGCCAGCGGGTGGCCGACAAACGTAGCAGAGACGCCGCGTTCGCGATACCACGGCTCTTCGAATGGAAAGATCACCAGCATGCGGTCCACATCCCGGCGAATGCGCGGCAGGCGGTGTTTTTTCCACGCCCACACCTGCGGGCTCACAAAGAAAATCACCGGGATCCCGAGCTGCTTCGCCCTGCGGGCCAACCCGAGGTTCACGTCCGGAAAGTCGATCAGCACGACCGCACGGGGCCGTTCCGCCGTGTTTTCAGGCGATAACGCCCGGCGCAGCTTCCGGTATTCGCGATAGATCCTCGGGACGTGGCGCACGATCTCTGTGATGCCCATCACGGCCACGTCTTCGGCGCGGACCACGCGGCGGAAGCCGGCAGCTTCCATGCGGGCGCCGCCCAGCCCGAAAAACTCAATCTCGCCTAAACGGTCACGCAGCGCAGCCATCAGCTGCACGGCATACTGCTCGCCGCTGGCCTCACCCGCCGATAGAAAAATGCGGAGCATCGCGTCAGTCGGTCCCGCCCACGGCCAGTGCGCTTTTCTCCTGAGTAGCTTCGAGCTTCGGCGCAAACGCCTCGCCTGAAACCCCGGTCTCCTGGTCGCGATACTGCAACTGGTACAGCTTCCAGTAAAGCCCGCGCTCCCCCAGCAACTGCTGGTGCGGCCCCTGTTCGCGGAGCTGCCCTTTGTGCATCACCAGGATTACATCCGCCCGCTGCACGGTCGAGAGCCGGTGCGCGATCAGCACCGAAGTCCGGCCCGTCACCATTCGGTCCAGCGCCGAGCGCACCTTCAGTTCGGTATCCGTATCGACCGACGAGGTCGCTTCGTCAAGGATCAGGATCGCCGGGTCATGCGCCAATGCTCGTGCGAAGTTGATGAGTTGCTTCTGACCGGTCGAAAGCCCCGCGCCGCGCTCCCGCAACAGCTCCTGGAAGCCCGCCGGCTGCGCTTCGATGAAGTCGAGCAGGTTGACCTCCTCGGCCGCCTCGCGCACCCGCTCATCGGTGATCGGCGAGCCCATGCGGATATTCGCCTGGATGGTGCCCGAGAACAGGAAGGGATCCTGCAGCACGACGCCAAAGCGGGACCGAAGTGTGTGCAGGTCCTGCGCGCGGACATCCACGCCGTCGATCAGCACCGCCCCATGCTGCACATCGTAGAAGCGCATCATCAGGCTGATGATGGTGGTTTTGCCCGCGCCGGTGTGCCCCACGATCGCCGCCGTCTCGTTTGCGTGGATGCGGAATGACACGCCGCGCAGCACCCACTCGATATCCTTCATGGCGGCCAGCGCAGAAGCCCCATTGGTGTGGGCCAGCGCCTGCTGCTCCGGCGTCAGACGCCCGTAGCTGAACCACACGTCGCGGAACTCGATCGTGCCGGCGCGAACCTCCGTTTGCGCGGCAGAGACGTTCTTCGGCGACTGAATTTCGGGCTCCGTATCGAGCAGCTTGAACACCCGCTCGCTCGCGGCCATCGCGGCCTGCAGGATGTTGTACTTCTCGCTCAGATCCTGAATCGGACGGAAAAACCGCTGCGAATACTGGATAAACGCGACCAGAACGCCCACCGTCACGGTGCCGCGCATCACCCCCGAGCCGCCGATCCAGATCACCAGCGCGATCGCGACCGTGCTTAGCAGCTCGACGCCCGGGTAGTAGAGCGCATAGGCCAGGATCGAGTCCTTGAACGCCACCCGGTGCACGTCGTTGATCGCTTCGAAATCGTTGAATGCCCGCTGCTGCCGGTTGAAAAGCTGCACCAGGGCCATGCCGCTGATATGCTCCTGCGTGTATGCGTTGATGCGCGCCACCGCCGCGCGAATCCTGCGGTACGACTCGCGCACATACTTGCGGAAGATGCGCGTGATAAGCAGGATGAGCGGCAGCACCGAGAAGGTCAGCAGCGCCAGCCACCAGCTCATTGAGAGCATCACGCCCACGATGCCGATCAGGACGAAGATATCCTCGAAGATCGCGAAGATGCCCGAGGTGAACATCTCGTTGAGCGCGTCGACGTCGCTGGTAAGCCGCGTCACCAGGCGGCCTACCGGGTTGCGGTCGAAAAAGCCGATGTGCATGCGCTGCAGGTGGCCGAAGATCTGCCGCCGCATGTCGAACATCACCTTCTGGCCCATCCACTGCAGCACGTAGGTCTGCATGAACTCGAGCCCGTAGCCCAGCAGCAACGCGCCGAAGTATACCCCGGCCAGCTCTGTAATGCCCTGCGCTGCCTGCGGGCTCAGGTAGCGGGCCAGGAACGAGTGTTTCGCGTTGGCAGGCGTATGTGGAGTGAGGTACAGGTCGAGGCCGACCTTGAACAGGTACGGTCCCAGCACATCGAGCCCGGCCTTGAGCAGGATCGCGACCAGCGAGACAAACGCGATGGCCTTGTACGGGCGCAGGTAGGTAAGCAGCCGCCGCATCAGGCGCCCGTCGTACGCCTTGCCGACTACATCGTCCTCGTGCTGTGCTTGCGCGGCCTCTGCCATGTCCTGCTCCCATTCTAGCCAGTCAGGCAGTGGCTGCCCCCGCTGTGCGAGAAAATAGAGCCATGGAACCCCTTGGCCTGTACATCTCCGTCCCGTTCTGCCGGGCCAAGTGCACGTTCTGCAACTTCGCTTCCGGCGTGTACCCGGCCTCGGCGATGCCGGCCTACGTTGCGGCTCTGCTCAAGCAGGTGCGGAGCGCCCGCGCATGGGCCGGGGCGCGCGGCCTGCTCCTAGGGGAGCGGGTCGATACGATCTACCTGGGCGGCGGAACCCCGTCGCTTCTGCCGCCTGCGCTTCTAGCGGAGCTGTTCGCAGGGATTCGCGTCGAGTTCGCGGTCGACCGCGACGCCGAGATCACGCTTGAAGCCGCCCCGCTCCAGCTTGAGCCCGCCACGCTGGACGCAGCCCTCGATGCAGGCGTCAATCGCGTCTCCTTTGGTGTGCAGTCGTTTGTGGACGGCGAGGCTCGCGCGACCGCCCGCACCCACTCCGGCGGCGAGGCGCTGCGGGAGATCGAGCGCATGCGCGCGGTCGGGGTCGCGCATGTCTCGGCCGACCTGATCGTGGGACTGCCGGGCCAGACCGGCGCAAGCTGGGCCTACTCGGTAGGAATGCTCGCCGGAGCGCCCCTCGACCACGCCAGCGTCTATATGTTCGAGCTCGACGAGGATTCGCGCCTGGGCGCCGAAGCCCTGCGCGGCGGCCCGCGCTTCGGCGCCTCGCTGTTGCCCCAGGGGGACGCGGTCGCCGACTGGTACGAGCAGGCCTGCACCACACTCGCGGAGGCCGGGCTCGCCCAATACGAAATCTCAAACTTCGCCCGCGTCGGCCCGCATAGGGACGGCCGCTCGCGCCACAACGAGCGTTACTGGCGCCGCTCGCCTTACCTTGGCCTTGGCGTCGATGCCCACTCCATGCTGCCCAGCGCCGGCGGAGCAGCCGCGCGCTTTGCCGTGGGAGACGGGCTCCAAGCGTTTCTTGAACGCGAGAACTGGAGCGAGCCCGACCTACTCACGCCTACCCAGGAGCTGGAGGAATCCTGGTTCCTCGGCTTGCGTCGCAATGCCGGCGTCTCGCTCGGGCAGCTCCGGCAACAGTTCGGCGCCCGGGCCCTCGCGCCGTACCTGCCCGTCCTCCATGAACTGATGACGGACGGCCTGCTCCACCGCCCGGACGCCGACATCGTCGCCCTGTCCGCGCGAGGCCGCCTGCTCTCGAACGATGTCTTCGCCGCCCTGCTCGCCGTGGAACTGCCGACCGTCGCCGTTTGAGCCTGCCCGATTTCCGTAGATAATGGAGGTGCCATGGCACTCGATACCGAAACCTTGCCCCCGCCCTCCGCTGCTGTCTCTCAAAATACCCGCGTCGCCACGGTCGATCTGCGCAGCGACACCGTCACGCGCCCCACCCCGCGCATGCGCGCCGCCATGGTTGAGGCCGAGGTCGGCGACGACGTGTACGGCGAAGACCCCACGGTCAACGCGCTTGAAGCCCGCGCCGCCGAGGTCTTCGGCCGCGAGGCCGGGCTGTTTGTGCCGACCGGCACCATGGGCAACCAGATAGCGATTCGCCTGCACACCACCCATGGGCAGGAGGTTTTGTGCGAGGCGCGTGCCCACCTGGTCGACTGGGAGATGGCCATGGTCGCCGCCTTCTCCGGCTGCCAGCTCCGCACCGCCCACGCCGAGGACGGGATCTTTCGCTGGGAACACATCAAGAGCCTCATCGCGCCCAAAATCTACTACCGCCAGCAGCCGGGGCTCATCTCGCTTGAAAACACCCACAACATGGCCGGAGGCATCGTCACGCCGCTTGCGGTATTTGAAGAGATTTGGGCCGGTGCCCGCGAGGCCGGCCTGCCGGTCCACCTGGACGGCGCGCGAATTTTCCACGCGGCCACCCACCTGGGTCTACCCGTCCGCGAGCTGACCCGCGGCTTCGATTCGGTGATGTTCTGCCTGTCCAAGGGACTGTGCGCGCCGGTTGGCTCCATGCTGGTCGGCTCGGCGGAGTTCATTGAGCGAGCCCGCCCGGTGCGTAAGGCGCTCGGCGGCGGCATGCGCCAGGCCGGCATCCTCGCCGCCGCCGGATTGATCGCGCTCGAGGAGATGCCTGCGCGGCTCCAAGAAGACCACGCCAACGCCCGCATCCTGGCCGAGCGCCTGGCCGAGCTTCCCGAGGTTGAGCTCAGTCTCGATTCGGTCCAGAGCAACATCGTGATCTTCAGACTGCGCGGCGGCCGCGACGCGAACGCGGTGGTAAGCGCGCTGAAGAGCAGGGGTGTGCTCGCCGGCGCAGTGGGACCCCACGCGGTGCGTTTTGTTACCCACCACGATGTGGACCGGAGCGCTTGTGCGCATGCCGCGCAGGTGACCGTCGAGGTTTTGGCCGCCGGCTAGACTCGTCGCGCCGGAGTCGGCCTGTGCGGTACGGCGAGCCCGTTTTGGCCGGAAAGCCGCCCGCGCCGGAGGTGTGATCCTCGCATCCAACCTTTGGGACGGTATGGAGGAGCAAGCATGGCAGTGCGCACACTGGAGATTCGAAAGCAGGGCGAGGGCTACGTCATTCTGGAGCAGGCCGGTTCCAATTACCGTAAGGACTCGGCCACCTACGAGTCGCCAAACCGGGCGGACGCAGAAGGGTGGCTGCGCCGGCAGGGCGGCTCGCCCGATCTGGTGGATCAGGCGCTGGACGATGCCGCCTCGACCGAGCGCGTGTTCCTGGAGTTGGTCGGCAACTACGACGAGGCCGAGGGCTTCCCCAAGCGTTAACTCTCTCGCGGGATAAAGGGAGCTGGAGGTATAAACTTACTGTTATGCCCAAGTACTCAATCGTCGTTCCTTTCCACAACGAAGAGGAAAACGTAACCACTCTCTACGATCGGCTCAAGGCCGTTATGGAGAACGTGGGCGACTCCTTTGAGTTGGTACTGGTTGACGACGGCTCGAGCGACCGCACCTACAAGCTACTGGAAGAGATCGCCGCGGTTGACAGCCGGGTACTGGTCGTCAAGCTGCGCCGCAACTTCGGGCAAACCTCGGCATTGGCGGCGGGCTTCGACCATGCCCAGGGCGAGTTCATCCTGGCCATGGACGGTGATCTGCAGCACGACCCCGACGAGGTGCCGAACTTTCTCGAGAAGCTCGAAGAGGGGTATGACGTTGTCTCCGGCTGGCGCAAGGAGCGGATCGATAACTTCGTGATGCGGAGAATCCCGTCGCGCTGCGCCAACTGGCTCATGGCCAAGCTGTCGGGCGTTGACATCCACGACTTTGGGACCACCTTTAAGGCGTATCGACGCGAGGTGATCCAGGCAGTGCCGCTGTACGGTGAAATGCACCGCTTCATTCCGGCGCTCGCGAGCTGGTACGGTGCGAGCATTTGCGAAATCCCGATCCGCAATGTCAACCGCGAGCGCGGCAAGAGCCACTACGGGATCGGCCGCACGTTCCGGGTTTTTTTCGACCTGCTCACGATTCGTTTCCTGCTCAAATACATGACGCGCCCGCTGCACTTTTTCGGCACGATCGGCGCCCTGTCGATGGTGGGCGGCGGCGCGGTTGCCACGCTGCTGCTGGCACTCAAGATCTTCACCCATCAGCATGTGATGGACGAACACGGCCCGCTGTTTGTCGTCGCCGGGATCCTGATACTGGCCGGCATCCAGATGCTCGCCATCGGTCTGCTGGGGGAACTCCAGGTGCGCCACTACCATCACGCGGGCCAGCGCTCGCCCTACGCTATCGACCGTTTGGTGCGGCTGAGGGCGCCGGAAGAGCCGAGCCTGCTGCGCGAGAGCTGAGTACAGCGGCAAGCGACCC
>CAXTSA010000014.1:0-19609 GCA_964246755.1 uncultured Acidobacteriaceae bacterium | reverse complement strand
GGAACTCCCAGCCTTCGTACTTCGTGACCTTGCCTTCGGACTCATAGCGGCGGACCTGCTCATCGAGCGCATAGAGGAGCTGCTGGCCGGTTGTGGCTCCCGCGAAGGCGGTGCGATGGTACAAAGTCCCGCCAAAGCGGCGGAAGTCGAGCAGGCCCTCGGGGGTGCGGTTGAAGGGAACGCCCATCCGGTCAAGCAGGTCGATGATCGCCGGGGCCGCCTCGCACATGCCTTTGACGGGCGTCTGATTGGCCAAGAAATCGCCGCCGTAGATGGTGTCGTCGAAGTGAGCGTCGGTGGTGTCGCCCTCGCCCTTCAGGTTCTTGGCGGCGTTGATGCCGCCCTGGGCGCAGACCGAGTGCGAGCGCTTGACGGGGACGATCGAAAACAGGTCGACCTTGCCGCCCGCCTCGGCGATCTTGATAACTGCCGAGAGCCCGGCGAGTCCGCCGCCGACTACGATGATTTTCGGTGTAGCTGCTGCCATTATGCGTCCTTCGCCTGCTGTGAATCCGGAATCGGCATATGTATTTGAGCAATTGGCGCGGCCGAAGTCGCGAAAAGCAGGTCCTTCGCTTTGCTCAGGATGACATCCTTTTTTGCAGGGCGAATCAGGGATTTGCCTCGCTCGTGTGCGCCTGCCCGATGGGGGCCGGGGCCTGGGTGCCTTCCGTAATTTGCGCGGGCGTCAGGTCGCTCGGCGCGTTGCGGTATTTTGGCTCCACAAATGCCCACATGCTGGTGAGTCCGATCGCGCAGAGCAGCACACCGGCGACTCCGCACACCCAGCCCATGCCGCGTCGCGCCCGGTCGCCCGGCGTGATGCCCCACTTGGCCGAGAACAGCCATACGCCGTAGGCGAAGTGGTAGCAGGTTGCGATCATCGCGATCGCGTAGACGGCAAACATCCAGGGATGCAGAAGCTCGACCTGAACTTTATGGAATGCCGCGCCGGGGTGGTCGGGCAGGTTGACGCCCGCGAAGCGCTGCCGCCAGACGTGCTGAATGATGTAGGCCAGCGCGATGCCGCCGCTCCAGCGCTGGGCGGTGTAGAGCCAGTTACCGGCCCACGGATAGTACACGACGTTCGACTTGCCGCGCAGCCAGATATACATGCCGTAACCCGCGTGGTAAATGAGCGGCAAGAAGATGAACATCCACTCCAGTACGCGCACAAACGGCAGGGAGTTGAGGAACTTGACCTGCGCGGCATAGGCGGCCGGGCCTTTAAGCGCCTCGAAGTTCGAAACCAGATGCTCGATCAAAAACGCCCCGATGGGGACGATGCCGGTGAGCGAGTGCAGACGGCGCAGCAGGAACGAGTGGCCCTGGCCGGCGCGCAGTGGCGGGACACCCTTGTTGTGATGGGAAGCGCGGGTGCCTGCACCGGACGAGGGGCTGGAGAGCGCTTGCTGGGGGGGAGCTTGTACGGTGGTTGCCATGAGTAACAGGGATTCTCCTTCGGAGCCGGCACACGACTGTCCAAATGCGCCCCGGGCAGCCAACTTTTGATTATTCGTGCGCATCCGCGCGCCCGTCAAGGTGAAGCCAGGGAGTGGATGTGACCTCCGAAAAACGGCTTGAGCCTCTACAATCGGTGCCAAGAGGAAATGCTTGATAGAGATGCGGATGAGAACGATGGGGAGATGGCTGATGGCAGGGGCAATCGCTGTGGGCGGCGCGGCTGGATCACAGATGGCGCAAGGGCAGGCGGGGTTCGGTCCGGCCAACCCGTTTTATGCGGAGAGTGCACTGCCGTTTCACGCACCGCCGTTTGACCGCATCAAGGACGGGGACTACCAGCCGGCGATTGAGGCAGGCATGGCCGCGCAACTGCGGGAGACGGACGAGATCGCAAACAACGGGGCAAAGCCCACGTTTGACAACACGTTTGTCGCCATGGAGCGCAGCGGTCTTTTGCTTGAGCGCGTCATGCATGCGTTCAGCGGCGTAGCGGGCGCGAACACCAACCCGGCGTTGCAGGCCGTGCAGAAAGCGGAAGCGCCAAAGCTCGCCGCGCACGCGGATGCAATTCACCTGAACGTAAAACTGTTCGCGCGGGTAAAGGCCGTATATGACGAACGCGCGAGCCTGCAGCTGAAGCGGGAGCAACTGCGCCTGGTTGAGGTGCAGTATCAACGCTTCGTCCATGCGGGCGCTGAGCTCTCCGATTCCGATAAGGTGCAGCTAAGAAAGCTGAACGAGGAAGAGTCGACGCTCTCAAACGCGTTTGAAACCAAGCTGCTGGCCGCGACCAAGGCCGGCGCTTACGCGACAACAGACCCGGCCGCGCTCGCAGGGCTGAGCGAGGCGCAGGTGCAGGCGGCAGCGGGCGCGGCCAAGGCCCGCAAGCAGGACGGCTACGTACTGCCGCTCCAGAACACGACGCAGCAGCCGGATCTGGCCATGCTGAACAATCGTGCGACGCGCGCGGCACTGTTCCAGGACTCGCTCACGAGGGCCGAGCGCGGCGGCGAGAGCGACACGCGTAGCACGATCGCGCGGCTGGCTCAGGTGCGTGCACAAAAGGCCAAGCTGCTTGGCTACCCGACTTACGCAGCGTGGAAGCTCGAGGATCAGATGGCGAAAACGCCCGTGGCTGCGCTGCACTTCATGGATGCGCTGGTGCCTGCCTCGACGGCCAGGGCTCAGAATGAGGCAGCCGAAATCCAGAAGGTCATCGATGCCCAGCACGGCGGTTTCCAGCTGGAGGCGTCCGACTGGAACTTCTACGCCGAGCAGGTGCGCAAAGCCAAATATGACCTCGACGAAGCACAGATCAAACCGTACTTCGAGATCGATAACGTGCTCCAGAACGGCGTGTTTTACGCCGCGCACCTGCTGTACGGCATCAGCTTTAAAGAGCGCCGGGACATCCCTGTCTACGAGCCGGACGTGCGCGTGTTTGAGGTGACGGATGCCGACGGCAAGCCGCTCGCGCTGTTCTACTGCGACTACTGGAAGCGGGACAACAAGAACGGCGGCGCTTGGATGAGCGAGTTCGTCGGGCAATCGAAGCTGCGCGGAACGCTGCCGGTTGTCTACAACGTTGCGAACTTTACCAAGCCCGCTCCAGGGCAGCCCGCGCTGATTTCCTTCGACGACGTCACGACGATGTTCCACGAGTTTGGCCACGCGCTGCACGGCATGTTCGCTTCCACCGAATATCCGAGCCTTAGCGGGACCTCTGTGCCGCGCGACTTCGTGGAGTTTCCGTCGCAGTTCAACGAACACTGGGCGCTGTACCCCGAGGTGTTCCAGCACTATGCAAAGCACTACCAGACCGGCGCGGCAATGCCTCCGGAGCTGGCCGCGAAGATCAAGCAAGCGCGCACCTTCAACCAGGGCTATCTGTTGACGGAGCTGCTGGCTGCTGCAGAGCTCGATATGCAGTGGCACACGCTACCGGCCGACGCTCCGCTCCAGGAGCCGGACACGTTCGAGCAGCAGGCGCTTGCGAAAACGCATCTCGCGCTCAAGCAGGTGCCCCCGCGTTACCGCTCGAGCTACTTCATGCACATCTGGGGCAATGGCTACGCGGCGGGCTACTACGCCTACCTGTGGAGCGAGATGCTCGACGACGACGCGTACCAATGGTTCGCCGACCATGGCGGGCTGACGCGCGCCAACGGCGACCGCTTCCGCACGATGGTGCTTTCGCGCGGCAATTCGGAAGACCTGCAGGCGATGTACCGTGCCTGGCTCGGCGCGGAGCCGAGCGCCAAGCCGATGTTGAAGTACCGCGGGCTGGATGACTCAGCGGCAACAACGGGAGGTCCTGACGCTGCTACGAAAACGCCGCAGTGATTGGTCAGGGCTCGAAGTCGCGAAGCAACGCGCGAAGGGCGATGCCCCGGTGGTTGAGTGCGAGCCTCTGCTCCGCGCTCAACTCAGCCATGGTGCGGCCCTCCGATGCGCGGAAGAACAGCGGGTCGTAGCCGAAGCCGCCGCAGCCCCGCGGTTCGCGCAGGATCTCCCCGCGAATCGCACCCTCGGCCGCAGCCAGCACAATTCCGTCACGCGCCACCGCCAGGGCGCATCGGTACTGCGCCGCGCAACCGCCCCAGGCGTCTCCCGCAGGCTGTACGTCACAAAGCTGTTCGAGCAGGCATGCGTTGTTGCGCTCGTCCTGTGACGCGCCCGGCGCGCCGGCATATCCCAATCTCTCGGCATACCGGGCGGAGTAGATACCGGGCGCGTTGTTCAGCGCCGCGACCTCCAGTCCAGAGTCATCCGCAAGCACAAGCATGCCTCGGGCATGCCCCGCGTAGTACAAGGCCTTGGCGCGAGCATTCTCCTCGAAAGTCGTGCCGATTTCCTCCGGCGGCTCGATCGCGATCAACCCCGGAAGCGTCGCGAGACTCCAGCCGGCACTTGCCTGCGAGGCGGCGAGCGCGAAGTCGCGCAGCTTGCCCGCGTTACTGGTCGCGACATAAAGCGTAGGCCGGCTCATGCCACGCTCTTGCGCGTGCGCGGCGCCTTGTGGGGTACCGTCGGCGGCGCGAACTCCGGCAGGTTTAACGGGCAGCCATCACAGCGAGGGACCCCGCCGCAATGCGTTTTGCCGACCATCACGATCAGCGCATGAAACTCGTTGTAGTGCGCAAGCAGCGTTGCCGGATTGTCCCCCGCGAACGCGGATAGTGCAAGCTGCTGCACGTCGCCGTAGCGGGCGCGCTCGTCGGTAAGCGCATGGCGCGTGACGACGCGACGCAGGTACTCATCCACAACCATCACGGGCGCTCCCAGCGCGTACAGCAGGATGGCATCGGCGGTCTCGGGCCCAACGCCGGGCAGCGCAAGCAGGGCTTCTCGCGTTTCGGCAGCCGGCATGAACGCCATCTGTTCCAGAGAGCCGTTGTGGCGCGCATCGAGCAGAGCGACGAACGCCCGGATGGCCGCACCCTTGCGAACCATGTATCCGGAAGGGCGAATGAGTGTGCGCAAGTCTTCTTCCGCAATGGCCCGGATCCCTGGAACCGTAAGCACGCCTGCCTGTTTCAGGTTCGCGATCGAGCGCTCGACGTTGCGCCATGAGGTGTTCTGCGTCAGGTACGCCCCGACCACGGTTTCGATCGCTGTCTCCGACGGCCACCAGTTTTGAGGGCCATAGGCGGCCACCAGTGCGTCGTGGAAACGTCGCAGCAGAGTCGCGTTCTTCTTCAGGGGCAGCGTGTTCACTCGGGTTGCCCAGCCTCATTGCCCGCGCGCAGTTGCTGCTTCCACCCAAGCAGCTTCGCGCGGGTCGCGGCTTCCTCGGCCTCCGGAACCATGCCTTTGTGCTGATACAGGATGGACAGCGCCGTGTAGGCGAGCACGTCATCGGGCGCCTGCTCGGCAAGCGACTTTGCCACGCTCAGGCCCTCGTCATAGGCGCCGGCGTCCTGCAGCGCGCGGATCAAGCCGTGCTGTGCATCGAGAAACGCGGGGTCGGCCAGCAGTGCGGCGCGAAAGCTCTCTGCGGCTCCCCGAGCATCACCGTCGGCGAGCCGGTCGAGTGCGGCATAGTACAACTCTTCGGCTCTCGCGCGATCAGGCTTCATCTGCTCTCGATGATAGTGGATGCGGCCCGCATCTTAACGGTATGAAGACCCACACGGACTATCTCTGGTTCAACACGGCGCGTGAGCGGGAAATGGTGCACATTACGCCGCAGATCGAGGCGATCGTCAAGGCAAGCGGCGTCGAGGATGGCTTGTGCTTCGTCTCGCCCATGCACATCACCTCCGCCATTTATGTCAACGACCACGAAAGCGGGTTGATTGAGGACATCGGCGAATGGCTGGAAAAGCTCGCGCCCGCTAAACCCGAGTACCGCCACCACAGGACCGGGGAGGACAACGCGGATGCGCACCTGAAAGCGCTCCTGCTGCACCATGAGACGACGCTGCCGATCACCGCCGGCAAGCTCGACCTGGGGACGTGGCAGAGGGTGTTTTACGCTGAGTTCGACGGGCGACGGCGGAAGCGAGTGATAGTGAAAATCCTTGGCGTGTAAGCGCGAGAAATGGATGTTCGGCTACCCTGGCTAAGCCATGTAGCCCAGGGTAACCCGGTCGCGAAGAACCTGGGCAGAGCGACTCAACTCACGACGGCAATCTCTTCCTCAAGCATCTGCTTCTCATACAGGCTGGCGTAGTAGCCGCCCCGCGCGAGCAGTTCGTCATGCGTGCCGAGTTCTGTGATGCGCCCTTCGAGCAGCACCGCGATCTGATCCGCATTGCGGACCGTGGAGACGCGATGCGCCAGCAGCACGGTAGTGCGTCCGACCATCGCGCGGCTTAGCCCGGCCAGGATCTGCTCTTCCGTGTAGGTATCGACGCTAGCGAGCGCGTCATCAAGAATCAGGATTTTCGGATCGCGGATCAGCGCGCGGGCGAGCGCGGAGCGCTGTTTCTGACCGCCTGACAGCGTGAGTCCACGCTCGCCGATCACCGTCGCAAACCCGGCAGGGAACTCCTCGAATTCGCGGCGGATATGCGCGGCCTCGGCTGCTTCGAGCAACTCGGCGTCAGTGGCATCGGGCCGGCCCAGCGTGATGTTGTCGTGGATGGTCGTCGAGAACAGAAACGTCTCCTGCGGCACATAGCCGATGCCCGCGCGCAGTGCATCGATCGGATACTCGCGCACGGGATGGCCATCGATCAGCACCGAGCTTTCGGGCGCGTCATGCATGCGCACGATCAGGCTGGCCAGTGTGCTTTTGCCGGCGCCCGTGGGCCCGACGAGCGCGAGGCTTGTGCCCGCGGGGACCGTGAGCGAGATGCCGTGCAGGACCTCCTGTTGCGTACCCTCATAGCGGAAGGAAAGGTCGCGAAACTCGATCGCGCCCGCACCGATGCCGGTGAGCGCAGGGTCGGCATCGTGATCATCGATGGTTGGCTTTTCGATCAGCACTTCCTGAATGCGCGTGACCGAAGCCTTACCGCGCTGCACCAGGTTGACTACCCAGCCGAGCGCAATGATGGGCCATGTGAGCATGACGGTGTAGGTCGAGAACGCGACGAAATCGCCGATCGAAATACGATGCGAGAGTACCTCGTGGCCGCCGACCAGCAGCACCACAACCATCGCGAGCCCGAGCAGAAATTCAAGCGTAGGCCACAGCATGCCCATCAGTTGGACCAGCCGCAACCCACGCCGGATGTACTCGCGGTTGGACTGCTCGAAGGCATCAATCTGCGCTTGCTCCTGCGCGAAGGCGCGCACCAGCCGCGCGCCGGAGAAGTTCTCCTGCGCCTGCGCTGAAATGTCAGAGAACATGGCCTGGATACGCTCAAAGCGGTCGTGGATTTTGCGGCCGAGCGCCTGCACCAGCACGCTTGCCAGCGGCAGCGGCGCCAGCGCGACGAGCGTAAGCACCGGCGAGATGCGCAGCAGGAAATACACCGCGCCGATGGTGAACAGCACCGTGTTGGCGCTGTACATGATCGCGGGGCCCAGCAGCATGCGCACCGCGTTCAGGTCGTTGGTCATGCGCGCCATGATGTCGCCGGTGCGATTGCGCTGGAAGTAGGACGCCGGCTGCTTCTCAAGCTGCGCGAACAGGTCATTGCGCAGGTTGAACTCGATATCTCTCGAGATGCCGATCAGGATCCACCGCGTCCAGAAAAGAAAAAAACCTTTGACCAGCGCGAGCGCGACCAGCAGGGAAGCGTAGTGCAGCAGCTTGCCACGCGTAACCTCGCGCGAAAGATCGTTGACCGCGGCGCGGATCACCAGCGGGAAAAAAATCCAGACCGCGTTTGATAGCACGGTGACGAGCGCGCCCCACAGATACGCGCGCCGGTAGCGCTTCAGGTAGGGCACGAGCGGCTTCAGTTCAGACAACATTGCAGGCGCCCTCCTTAGGTAGGTGTACGCAGCAGGAGATAGCTCCCTGCCAGGGCGAACAGCAGATCCGGTGACCAGGCCGCCAGAACCGCGGGCAGCATATTTACGTTGCCCATCGCTTCCAGCGTACTAGAAACCACCCAGTACACCACCGCGACGCCGATCGCGACGGCAATGCCGGCAAGCGAACCGCTGCGACCCATAGATAGCGCGAACGGCACGGCGAGGATCGCCATCACCAGCGTGATAAGGGGGTAAGCGAGCTTGTGGTTGAGCTGAACCCGCAGCCGCATCGTGTCAAAGCCGCTCTGGCGCAGCTCGTGGATATAGCGGTTAAGCTCCGCGAAGCTCATCTCGGAGGACTGCCGCGGGTCTCGCTTGAAATATTGGGGCTGCTCCGCAAGCCCCGGAATCGTGCCGGTGGAAAACGTAGAGTAGCTTTGGACTTCATCGCCCGAGAAGCCGCGCTCCCACCCATTTCGAAAAACCCAGGCATTTTTGTTGGCATCCCAGGCAGCGCTTGTGGCGAACAGTCGTTTTTCGAGCTCGAACGTGCCGGGGCGAAAGGTGAACACGCTGACGTTGGCGAAGCGGTCGCGGTCCCCGTCAAAGAACTGGTAATAAAAGATGTGGCTTGGCTGCCCTGGCTTTTCGATGCCGAACATCCATTTCTCGTCGGGGCGCTGAAAGGTTTGCGCGGGGCGGCCTTTGATGGTGGCCCTCAGCGCTTCTTGCCGGCGGTTCGCGCCGGGGACATAGGTCTCATCAAAAACGAAGAGCGAAACCGCGAGTACGGAAGCGATCGCAAGGATCGGCACGACGATCCGGTACACGCTGATGCCGGTGGCTTTCATCGCGGTGAGCTCGTTCGAGCGGTTCAGGCCGCCGAAGACGACCAGCACCGCGATGAGCACGCTCAGGGGCGCGATCAGGTAAACCATGCTCGGCGTGAGATTGAGCAGGTATTCACCGACGACCACAAATGGCGAGCGATTCCGAATGATATCGCCGAGCAGCTCGAAGAAAGTGAACAGTAGCATCAGCATCACGAAGGTCGCCAGCACCATGCCGAACGTCTTGAGAAACTCGAAGATGACGTAGTTGTCGAGCAGCAGGGGGAAGTGAGAGCGGGCGCTCAGGATGCGTCCGGAGGTTTGCGTGGCGCGCGAGGGGCTCCCCGCGCCTGGCGCTGCTTGCTTGCGACGGAACCACGCGCTTACATCCGGCAGCGAAGCAACGCCCGCGCCCCCGGCCGAGAGATGGCGCAGCAGGGCCAGCCCGCAGATGCCGAACAGCAGGTTTGCCGCCCACACCCCCAGCGCGATGGGAACTTTGTTCTGCCGTGCCAGCGCGACGCCGGTCGACGACAAAAAGTAGTAGACGAAGACGAGCACGATCGTGAGCACGAAGCCGGCGCTTTTGCCGCCGCGGCGAGAGCTGATGCCGAGCGGCACCCCGATGAGCATCAGCACCAGGCAGGCGAACGGGTAGGCGTAGCGCTTTTCGAGCTCGATCCGGTAGTAGCGGCCGTTCGGGCCGCCGGAAAGCCTGCGAAGGTCGGTGTTGGAGAGGGAAAGCACGGGCGATGGCGCGCGCACGGAGTGATCCGTATCGTCGGCCTCTGAGATGAGCGGCAGGTCCGTCTGCGTGAACGTGGAAACGTCGTACTGATTGGGATTCGCGGCGTCCAGCTGTTGCTGTGTGCCGTCGCGCAGGCGCATCAGCACGGAGTCGTTCGCGTCATTGACAACGGTCGCCGCCGCGGCCGTCGTGATGCGCGGAGTTGTCGGGTTCGATAAGTCGGCGAGAAACACCTTGTGCCATTCGGAGGCGCCGGTGGTGGCGCGCACATCGTCGATGTAGAGCACGATGTTCTTGAAATCCTCGTAAAAAACCCGCGGCTGCACCTCAAAGGAAGCCTGCGAGTTGCGCAACCCTTCTTCCATCTGAAGCGACGCCCGCCATGCGGCCGGCGCGATGTAAAGCGAGTTGGCGAGGCACACCAGCAGCGCCGCGAATGCCACAACACTTGCCGTGCGCACGAACGCCCACACCCCGATGCCGGAGGCGCGCATTGCAGTGATCTCGCTGTCGGCAGCCAGCCTGCTGAAGCCGAGCAATACGCCGACAAGCACCGCCATCGGGACGGTGAGCACCAGTGTGCTGGGAATGGCGTAGAGCACGATGCGCACCACAGCGCCGACCGAGCTGGTGTTGCGGATCATCAGCTCGAGCAGATGACCGAGGTCTTTGGCGATAAAGATGACAAAGGTAAACAGCAGGCCGCCAAGCAGCGCATGCGAGGTGATTTCACGCAGGATGTATCGGGTCAGGATCCGCATCGGCAGGCTATAGAGACGAGTTTACAGCAGCAGCCCGCCCCGAATGGGAGTAGAGGAGTGAAGCGCTACTCGCCGCCAGGCAGGAAGCGATAGCCGACCCCGCGCACCGTTTTCAGGTAAACGGGGTTGGCCGGCTCGTCCTCGATATACCGGCGCAGGCGAACCACGAAGTTGTCGATCGCGCGCGTGTCCGTATCTTCCCTGACGCGCCAAACCTGCTCGAGCAACTCCGCGCGCGGGATGATGCGGTGGGGGTGCTCGGAAAGGTAGCGCAGGAACTCCGCTTCCATCAGCGTGAGCCGGATGCGCTGACCTTTGGCCTCGAGCTCCAACAGGGAAAAGTCCACCGTGCGCCCGGCGAAGCGGAAAGTCGGCGGCCGCTCCTCCTCCTGCGCTGCGGCGTCCGTCTGCTCGGCACCCTCCCCGCGCCGCCCCCACTGCATGCGCCGCAGCAGCACATGCAGACGGGCCAGCAGGATACTCAGGTCGAACGGCTTGGGCAGGTAATCATCCGCGCCGGCCTCCAGCCCGCCCAGCACGTCCTCGGGCCGCCCGCGAGCCGTCAGCATCAGCACGGGGACGTAATTGCCCGCGCCGCGCAGCTCCGCCGCGACAGCAAAGCCGTCCTTGCCGGGCAGCATCACATCCAGCAGCACCGCCTGGAACTCCGGCGGGTTCGCAAGCATGGCCAGGGCGGTTTCGCCATCGTGGGCCAGTTCTACCTCGTAGCCCTCCGCCTCCAGGTTGAACAGCAGCCCTTCGGCAAGATGCACTTCGTCTTCCACGACCAGAATGCGGGGCAGCCGATGCGTGGACACATGCGCCTGCGTACTCACCGATGAGCGCTCCCGGGTGTTCGGCGGCGTTCCGCGCTGCCCGCCGTCGCGGGAAGGCTCTCAGGCAACCGCGGCAGACGGATGGTGAAGGTGGCGCCCTCGCCCTCCCCCTTGCTCTCAGCCGACACGTTGCCGCCATGCTGCTTCGCAATGGAACGCACGATGAACAGGCCCAGGCCGGTACCCTGTTTTCGCAGCACATCCCGAACGGGAACCCTGTAAAAGCGCTTGAATATTCGTTTCAGATGGTCCGGGGGGATGCCGATCCCGCGATCGGCCACCTCGAAGCACGCCCCATGGTCCTCGTCGGCGAAGACGCGCACAGTGACGGCAGGATCGCCGGGCGAATACTTGACCGCATTGCCCAGCAGATTGCCGAACGCTGTGTGCAGCTCCTCAACGCTGCCGTTGACCAGCAGAGGCTCCATGGACAGGTCGAGGGAGATGCCCTCTTTCGAAGGGGAATCGGAATGGGGCAGGTGATTGCGTTCCCGCGCACGCGCCACGGCTTCCTGCGCGATTTCGCGCAAATCGACCGATTCAAAGGCACGCCGATGCCCACCTTGCGTGACCTCGCCGGCCCTGAGTACTTGCTCCACGGTCGAGAGCAGGCGGTCGCTGTCGGACAGCATGATGCGGTAGAACTCCTGCCGCTTTTCCTCCGTCACCGGGCGCCGTTGCAGCGTTTCAAGATATAGACGGATGGAGGCAATGGGCGTTTTCAGCTCATGGGTCACGGCGTTAAGAAACGAGTCCTGCCGCTCGTTGCGGCGCACTTCCCGCACCAGGAAGATGGTATTGAGCACGACACCGGCAATCAGCAGCAGCGCCACCGGGATCCCCAGCACAAGCGGTAGAAGCTCGCGCCAGTTGAGCATGATCCAACCACCGGCCAGAGTACCGGCCAGCCCTACCAGGCAGATGCCCAGCAGGATAGCGAGTACGATCGCGTGACGACGGCGGGTAGTGCGCATAGGAGAACGGCGGCAAACAGAAGCGCCCGACAGCATTATAGGCCGACGGGCGCTTCCTCCAGATGCGTCCAGTTTCCCTAAGCGACGCCGGCCGGTCTCGGGTTCTCTGGATCCCATGCAGCGATCTTGATGTCGCGAGCCAGGCCTAGCCTCTTGAGCAGCCAGATGCCGTAATAGTTCGGGTCGAACTCGTACCAGCGAAGCCCGTGCCGCGCTGACACCGGGTGCGCGTGGTGATTATTGTGCCAGCCCTCGCCGCCTGTCAACAGCGCGACCCACCAGTTGTTGCGCGACTCGTCCCGCGTTTCAAACCGGCGCGAACCCCACAGATGCGTCGCCGAGTTCACCAGCCACGTCGCATGCAGCCCAAGAGTGACCCGCAGGAAGATGCCCCACAGAACTGCCGGCCATCCGCCCCATGCCAACAGAAGAAAGCCGACCGTTGTCAGGGGGATCCAGTGATATTTGGATAACCAGACGTAAAAGCGATCGCGGCTGAGGTCCGGCGCGTAACGGTTCAGGATGGCGGTCGAGGAGTGCAGCGACTGCCCGCTCATGATCCAGCCCATATCCGCCCAGAACGTGCCCTCGGTCGGCGAGTGCGGGTCGCCTTCATGGTCGGAGTTCTGATGATGTACACGGTGCGTGCCGACCCAGAAGATCGGGCCGCCCTGAAGCGCCAGCGTTCCGCATACGGCCAGCACGTGTTCCAGCCAGCGCGGAACCTTGTACCCGCGATGCGTCAGCAGGCGGTGATAGCACATCCCGATGCCGACATTGATCGCCAGCACATACAGCACGACGGCCGCGAACAGGCCCTTCCAAGTGAAAAAGAAAAGCGCCACGATGGACAGCACGTGGAAGAGTGCCATGAAGATGGTAGTGACCCAGGAAACAGACCCGCCCTGGGTCGCCCTTCCAAGAACCGGCGAAGGCGCGGCTTTCACGCGCGGGACGGCGTGCACCTCAGCCGCTCTTGCCTCGGCCTGCTCGTTGACTTCTGAATCCTGCGTCATTACTGGCATATATGAGAGTTTTCCTTATTCCTTGAAAGTTCGCTAGAAGAGTTATAAGCGGGATGCTGTCCTATTTGTGAGGCTAGCAGTGCTCCGCTCGGATTGGTGTAAGAGTTGTGTAATGACGTTCACCGGGCTCGTACAGACACTCCAAACGGCGGTCCGCCGGAAGCAGAGCTTGCCGATGCAACTTTTCCCAATGCGGTTGCGTACCCTAGCAACTCGCTTGTAAACATGGAGCATCTAGTTACCTACGCAGTCATCCCTCTTAGGCCTTCCTGATCTCTGGCCGGCCACATGCTCCAAAGGAGAAAGAGCCATGATCACAACCATTCACGCACGGCCGTACCTCCATGCCGCTCTCCGCGCGTTGCCTCTCGGCAAGATCATTGTGTGCCCTCAGTGCTTCAAACTTGTCGGCGCGGCACGGGGCGCGTGGCAGACACAGGAACTGCTCAGCGCGCATCACTGCCACATCTCCCCCCGCGAAGTGCTTCAACCCTCGACCGCTGTCCCGTTCAGCTGAGTCTCGGCTGGCGGAACCGGCCCCCTCCACCGGGCGTCCGGAAAGCTGGAATGCAGGGTGGAAACGCGCCTTTCCTGGGCGCGTTTCTCTTGCGCGCTGCTTTTCGGTCGCCGTCTGCTGTGTGGCTGATGACTGCTAGCGCGCGGAATTCGATCAGTGCTGGTGCGCAGCTCCCGCAGCTTTCGCCGGAACGACGGTCTTCCCAGATGGTGTCTCCGTCAAGACACCGAGCGCTTGCCCGGTTCTTGCCGCGACACACTCCTTCGCCTTCGGCGTAAGTTTGCCCCCGTTTGCCGTCAGATAAAACACATCGATCGCGATCTCGCCTTCCGTATCGATCAGAGCCACCTCGATGTTGCAACCGCAGGCTGCGATTGCCGCGGAGAGCGAGCGCAGCAATCCGGGTGAGTCCGGAGAGATGACCTGCAGCAACGTGCTGTGGCTGGAGCTCTCATCGTCGAAGTGGAACCGCGACTCGATACCCGAGCGAGGGCCCACGCGCGGCGAGGCTGGGGTGCCCCAGCGCGGGCGCTGTCGAGAGTGCAGCATCCCCTCGACCGCGACCTCTCCCTTGAGCGCGGCGCGCAGGCTCGCGAGAAAGCGCTCGTGCTCGCCGGGGTTCAGCTCGAGCGTACGAAACGGATCGGTGAACTGGAACGAATCGAGAATGACGCCGGCGGCATTCGAGAACGCGTCAGCCTTTACGATGTTCATGCCCCAGGCCGACAAGGCTCCCGCCATATCGGCAAAGAGCATGGGCCGGTCTCGCGTGATCAGCGTCACCTCGTTCAATCGGGCGTGGCGACGAAAGGCAAGCTGGACCGGCTCCTCGGCTAGCGCAAGCGAGAGCTTGAAGTGTTCGCCGATCTGGTCGGGCAGGCGGGTCTGCAGGTAGCGCTGCGGCATGCCTTCCAAAAACGCCCGCAGTTGCTCGTTGCTCGCGTGTTCTGCCGGAGCGAACCCGCCGTGGACCGCGACCCGCGAAAGAATCCGCGCCAGCACCACCGGTTCGGCGTCCACGTGATACCGGCTCTCATCGACAGAGCGGTCGAGGAAGTTTGCGGTGGCGATGTAAAGCTGCCAGATGTTCTCGGCTTTCCAGGGCGTCAACGCATCCGGGTGCACCGCCTGGATGTCGGCAAAGGTGAGCAGCGTCAGCATCTTGAGCTGCTGCTGCCCGGGGGCGTGCTCGCTGAAAGCACGCACACTTTCCCCGTCGAAGATGTCGCGCCGCAGAGCGTGCGACATCTCCAGATGGTTCCGGATCAGCCGCCGCACGATGTCGCGCTCTTCCAGGTCAAATTCCAGCCGCGCGAAAACCCGCTCGGCCAGCTCGATGCTCTCGCTTGCGTGGTCCCCGGTGCGGCGGCCCTTGCCTGTGTCGTGCAGCAGCAGCGCCAGCATCAGCAGGTCGGTGCGCTCGATCTCGGGCAGCAGGGTGGAGAAGCGGCGTTCGTACTCGTGCCGGGGCGTACGCAGCGCGTGCACGTTTTCGATGACGAGAAACGTGTGCTCGTCGACCGTGTAACGGTGGTACGCATCGCGGATCACCAGCGCATCGATGCCGTGGAACTCCGGTAGGATCAGCTCCAGCAGGCCGAGCGCGTGCATCAGGCGCAGCGCATGCGCGGCCTGGGGCGCGAGCAGCACATCGCGCAGGCAGTTCCACAGGAACGGCCCCTCGGGCAGTTGTACCGCGAGCGCGGGGAGGCTTTCGGAGATGCGCTGTTCGGCCTCCTCGGTAAAGCGCGAGCCGTACTGCGCCACATGCGCGAATACCCGCAAGAGGGCATCGGCATCGGTCAGCGAGCCCTCGTCGAGCGAAATGCGGTTGTGCTCCACGACAAAGCCGGTGCCAGCGATGCCCCTGCGCTTGCGGCGCAGCCGATGCAGCAGGGGTTTGCGGCTTGTCGGCGGCGCCGCGTCCATCAGCAAATCCGCGCGTCTGTGTATGGTGCGGGCGTGGCGGTAATAGGTGCGCATCCAGTAGGCAGGGTCGGCCGAGCCCAGGGTTTCAAGCCCGATGCTCTCCGCCGCGGCCTCGTCCTGCGCTCCCCAGTCCAGCACGTTCTCATCGCGGCCGTTGCGAAAGTGCAGAAAACACCGCGCCGCGGCAAGAAAATCGAATGCTGCATAAAGGTCATTTGCAGCTGCGCCGACAGGGGTGCTTTCCCCGGGCGCTCCGCCGGCGCTGGCGATATGCGCCGGCTCAGAAGCGGGCCAGGCACGTTGGGCGGCGAGGGTCCGCAGCAGCCCGAGCCAATGGATCAGGTGGTAGTCGCGCAGCCCGCCGGGGTACTCCTTGAGATTCGGTTCCAGGTGGAAAATGGTGTCGCCGTATCGGGCATGGCGGACACGAGCAGCTTCGGCCAGGTGCGCTTCGAGCGAGGAGGTCTCGTGCAGAAGGGCGGCGGGCAGCAGTTCGTTTTCGAATCGCGCGTGCAGGCCGGCGTCGCCCATCAGGAAGCGCCGGTCCAGCAGGGAGATCGCGAACTCCAGGTTGGTTTCCCCGTCCAGCCGTTCGCATTCCTTGAGCGTCCGCGTAGCCGGGCTGGCGCGCAGGCCGATGTCCCACATGGACTGCGTGGTGCTACGGATCAGCTCATGCGCATCGCGCTCGGCATTCTCGTTAGCGCACAGGAAAAGTACATCCACGTCGGAGGAGGGAAACAGCTCCTGGCGGCCGAAGCCACCCAGGGCAAACACGGCAGCCGGCGCCTCGCGGCCGGCCAGCAGGCCCGTCCAGATATCGCGGAGCAGTGCTTCGACCTCGTTCGAGCGCCGCCGGATTGTCCCAACGCCGTCGCCGGTGCGGAGAAAAGCGGCGCGGGAGGCTTCAAGGCCTCCCTCGGTGCGTTCCCGTAGTGCCGCAAGCGGCAGAACCGTCGGTGCTCCCATGAGCCTGGCCTCCTGTTGCGGTCCCTACAGAGCCGTGGGGCCGCGCTCGTCGTTGCGAATGCGGATCGCCTCGTCCACTTTGGTGAGGAAGATTTTGCCGTCGCCGATCTTGCCTGTGCGAGCAGCGTTTGAGATCGCGCTGATCGCCTTTTCCACCAGCTCATCCGGCACTACCGTTTCCAGCTTGATCTTGGGCAGCAGATCGACCGTGTACTCGCGGCCCCGGTAAAACTCCGTATGGCCCTTCTGACGGCCGTGACCACGCGCTTCCAGAATCGTCATGCCCTCGATGCCGGCCTCCACTAGAGCATCCTTCACCGCGTCCAGCCGCGAAGGCTGCAGAACCGCTTCAATCTTGTACATCGCTCGCCATTCCTTTTCACCCAATCCTTCTCACCGCTTGCCGGGGTGTGCCCAGTATGCACCCGCTTTGCTCCAAGGCCCGCCACCCGAAAGTCACGACGCGTAGTCGTAGCCTTCTTCGCCATGCTGCGTGATGTCCAGCCCCTCGCGCTCGTCCTCGACGGAGACGCGCAGTCCGATCGCCAGGTCCACCAGCTTCAGCAGCACAAGCGTGCCCACGATCGACAGAGCCCAGGCAATGACGATGCCGACCAGCTGGTTGCCTACCTGGTGCCAGTTGCCCTCGATCGCGCCCGAGGCCAGGACGTCGCCCTTCGCGTCTTTGAAGATGGGATTGATGGTTGACGACGCAAACACCCCCGTCAGCACCGCACCCAGTGTGCCGCCCGCGCCATGCACACCGAAAGCATCAAGCGAATCGTCATACCCGAACCAGTTCTTGACCCAGACGACCATGGCGTAGCAGAAGATGCCGGCGAGGAGGCCGATCAGAAGCGCGCTCATCGGCTGCACATAGCCGGCTGCCGGAGTGATGGCAACCAGCCCGGCTACCGCGCCTGAGATCGCTCCCAGCGCTGAAGGCTTGCCGCTGCGGATCCACTCCGCCGCCGCCCACGCCAGGGCGGCTGTCGCGGCCGCGAAGTGCGTATTGACGAACGCGCTGGTCGCAAGCGGTCCGGAGGAAAGCGCGGAACCGGCGTTGAACCCGAACCAGCCCACCCACAGCAGGCACGCGCCCACCAGCGACAGCACCACGGAGTGCGGCATCATCGGCTCCTTCGGGTAGCCGACGCGCTTGCCGAGGTAAAGCGCGCACACCAGCGCCGAAACCCCGGAGGTAACGTGAACCACCGTGCCGCCGGCGAAATCCAGGGTCGGGAACCGCCCCCCAAGCGATGCATTGAGCAGCCCCCCCTTGCCCCACACCATGTGCGCCATCGGCGAGTACACGGCAAGGGACCAGAGCACGAGAAACACCGCCATCGCCGAAAACTTCATGCGTTCGGCAAAGGCGCCGGTGATCAGCGCGGGCGTAATGATGGCGAACATGAGCTGGTAAATCATGTACGTCTGCAGCGGGATGGTCGCCGAATAGTCCGGATCGGGTGCGAGGCCCACGCCACGCAGGAACAAATGATGCAGGCCGCCGATAAAGGCCGAGCCGGAGTCAAACGCGAGCGAGTAGGAGACCAGCGCCCAGAGCACCGTGATGATCGCCATCATGGCGAAACTTTGCATCATGGTCGAGAGCACGTTCTTGCGCCGGACCAGCCCGGAGTAAAACAACGCGAGGCCCGGTCCGGTCATCAGCAGCACGAGCGCCGCGGAGACCAGCATCCAGGCGTTATCGGCACCGCTTTGCGCCGCGGCCGTCGCCGCTTCCAGCTTTCGCATCCGGGCCTCCATCGCTGGAGAGGCCTGGGCCAGGGCGCTGCTCGCGGAGAAAACCGCCGGCAGCAGGAGGAGGAGGGTTAGAACGGGGCGACCGCGTCGTTTGGTGCAGGCAGGCATGGCACTCCGGAGAAAGGCATTGCTCGGGCATCGACCGCCGGCGCTTTGCCGCTCGTGCAAATGGGGAGTTGTGTCCCGTGTTGCAGCTACTTTTACATACTTTTCTGAAAACCTGAACAGAAGACATGAAGCGCATCGGTTTCACCAGAGTTGTTCGGGAACTGAAATGGCGTGCTAAGCCTGTCTAGCGACTCTTTCGGGAAGCGTTATATTGAGTACATGGCTACCCCGACCCAGAAGGATCGCTACTTTTTCGGCAATCTCGAATCCTCCGCGAAGAACCAGGAGAAGCTGCGCGAAGTCACCTACGGGGAACAGCAGCCCGAGGGAATCCTGCTGGCCTCATTGGACGCGGCTCTCAACTGGGCCCGCAAAAGCTCGGTTTGGCCGATGACCTTTGGCCTGGCCTGCTGCGCGATCGAGATGATGTCGATGGGCGCCTCGCGTTTCGACGTCGCGCGTTTCGGCATGGAGGTGTTCCGTCCCTCGCCGCGCCAAGCCGACCTGATGGTCATCGCCGGCCGCGTCTCGAACAAGATGGCGCCTGTGATCCGCCGCCTGTACGACCAGATGCCGGAGCCGAAGTGGGTTATCTCGATGGGCGCCTGCGCCACCTCGGGCGGCGTCTTCAATAACTACGCGATTGTGCAGGGCGTCAACCAGGTGATTCCGGTTGATATCTACGTGCCCGGCTGCCCGCCGCGTCCGGAGCAGCTGATGTACGCGCTGACGCTGCTGCAGGAGAAGATCATGCGTGAAAAGGGAACAACCCGTCGTGCGCTCAATCTGGCGTGAGACAGGCTTAAGAGAGTCAGGCAAACAAGGGCCGCCCGCAGCGGCCTTTCTTTTTTTGTGCCGCACCTGGCACGAAAGTGTTAGAACCGGGTCGATTTTGCTTGCTTTGTGTCCCCGTTCCGGACACTCTTATGCATACAGAACTCTGAGCCGATTTGGAGGGAGATAGCTGCGCCGGAACGCCTTGCGTCCCTACGCGGTTAATCAATCGGATACGGGCGAAAAAGACTGTCTTGAGGCAACTCGTCAGGGCACTTATGCTCTAAGGTAGTAAACGCGTGCAAGGTTCGGTTTCTTGGAAATGTCCAGGGTCCGGAATGAAACAAAAACACGATGTTTTCACCAGGATTTCTGTACGACTTTAAGCAAGGTTGCGGAGGATAGACGCATGTATCGTGGTCCAGTGAACTCTCTGAGCCGAATTCTGCTGGTTGGGTGTGCTGTGGGGCTCGGCGCCACGAGCCTCTACGCGCAGGATTCGACTCCTACACCGCCGGCGGCTCCGGCTCAGACT
>CAXTSA010000013.1:0-19735 GCA_964246755.1 uncultured Acidobacteriaceae bacterium | reverse complement strand
CGCGATGGCGCGCACCACCTGGATGCTGGCGCTCGGTCGCGGCGCTGGTGGCGGCCGCATTGTGCAGCGGCCGCTTGAGTCGGTTGACCTGGTCCCGACCGCCGGCGCGATGCTTGGATTTGCGACGCCGTTCGCCGCGGGTATGCCGGTGTCGGAACTGCTATGAAATCGAGCGAGTTACAGGCCGCATCTTTTGCTACATACGCCCGAAGTGCGCGTGAGCTGGCCGTGGCGCACCTGCCGCTGCTTCGCGCCATGCCGCTCTCGTTGCTGCCCAGCTTTCTGGTGCAGGTGCAGGGATACCCGGCACTGTTTCCGGTGGAGCAAACGCGCTTACGGCAGCAGTTGGACGCATTAGAGGCTCGGCCCGCGTTGATGGGGGCCTTCGCGACGATCGCGCTGCCGCCGGGTTTGGAGCGCGAGGACTGGGTGCTTCGGCCGGGCGCGTTCGTTGCGAGCCTGACGGCGGCCCTGTGGCAAACGCGGCAGATCGACGCGTACCATCGCGCGGCGCAGGATTTGTTTGCCGCTCTGCCCCAGGCGAAGCTCTCCGAGAGCGCCGCGCCGCCGATGCTGATCGCGGTCATGGGGCGCGGAACCACCCCCAGCGATGGATCGCGCAGCTATCCACTGTTCACACGGTTGCGAAAGGAAGGCCTGTATGCGCGCCGGGTGGAGGCGGCAGGCGCGCCCGATGTGCTGTGCCGTGCAGTTGCCACACGCGCGCAGGCCGACAGGATCGCCTACGCGCACTGGTATGTGGATGGAGGCGAGAGCTGGCCGTTGCCGCTCGACGCGCCTGTGCAGCGTTTCACGTTTCCCGAGCTTGCCCCGGTGACGGACGTTGTCCTGCGCGAGATGGACAAGGCGGTGCGCGAGGGCTCCGGCCCGGAGCTGCTGGCCGATCGTTTGCGCGAGATGAGCCCCGAAGCGCTCGGAATGGGCGCGGTGACCGAGGACGCATGCATGGCGCGCTTGTTTCTATCGCTACTGACCCAGGGCAGCGGAACGCAGCTGTACAGCACGAGTTTTGTGCAGGCCGCCTCGGTCGAGCTGGTGCGGCGCGCACAGCCGCGGACGCTGCTGCTGCGGTTCGCGCCGCGGCGTAAGCCTGCCTCCATGAACGACATGCTGGAGCAGCGGGCGCAGAGCGCGGAGATGGACCCCGAGGGCGCGCTCGTGGACGCGGACATGGCGGTGTACTATGCGTGGCTCGCCATGCAGCGGCAACCGGGCGGCGAGCGTGCGAAGCTGCTGGCATACGTGGAGGGCCACGGCGAGGTATTCGTGGCGGGGCCAGGGGTCACGCGCGGCGTCGAAACTGCGACGCCCCTGTCCTTATCGCAAGTGTTGTCGCAGGTACTCTAGTGAGCGGAAGCGGATAGCGCGTCCGCCTGAACCGGGCCGTCGATCACGTGCTCCGTTTTCCCTGCAATTGTGTGACCGGGCTTACCGTCGAGATCGAAGACGACGATGTCGTTGTTGCCGGCGCGGAGCCATGGACCGGGCAGGTAGAGTGTTTTCTGCGGGCCGATGTTCCAAAACCTCCCAAGCGGAATGCCGTTGATCCAGACCATCCCCTTGGTGATCTGGCTCGTATCAAGGTAGGTGTCGGCGGGTTTGTCCACGGTGAACTGCGCGCGGTAAAAGCACGGGCCTGTGCACGGCTTTTCGCTGAAGGGCAGCGCATCGGGCGAGAGCATTGGCAGCGGTTCGGTGTCCCAGTTCTCGATGGCTTTGCCGTCGAGCGTGGGCGTGGCAAGCAGCCCGGTGCGCTCGTTCACGAGGCCCTTGCCGTAGTTCACGCGGCCGGTGTTCTCGACCAGGATATCGAGCTTGGCGGTGGCGGAGTTGGGGTGGATGGAAAGCGAAGTCTGGCTGAGGCGGCGGTCGATTGCGCCCTGCAGTTGGCCATCAAGATAGACCATCGCGTAGTCATGCACGATCGGCAGCTTCAGCGTTCCGGCGTGCGCATCGGTCAGCGTCGTCCGGTACAAAATGTAGCCGAAGCTCTGGCCGAGTTCCTCCATGGTGCGTGGTGCCTGGCTGTGCACGGGCTGCGAAAGATTGTTCCACAAGCTCGCGCTCGTCTTCAGCTCGATCGGTGGGATGGCAACCGGTGCGGGCAGCGCGGGCGGCGGCTCCGGCGGGGTCTGGTGCGTGTGCTCGCCGATGACCTTGCGGAACTCGAAGTACTTGGGGCGCAGCTCGCCGGTTTCGGCGACCGGCACGTCGTAGTCGTAGCTGGTCGTGTCGGGCTCGTAATTCGCGTTTATTGCTGTGGTCCCATCGGCGTTCGCGCCGTTTGAGTTGGCACCGTTCATCCAGCCGAAGCTGGTGCCCCCGTCAAACATATACAGGTTGACGGAGTCACCGTGCTCAAGCATCGCTTTGAGCTCGGCGACTTGCTGCGCGGCGGGGCGGGTCTCGTGCTTGGAGCCCCAGTGGTCGAACCAGCCGTCCCAGTACTCGCTGTTGAAGTGCACGCCGCCCGGCCGGATCTTGTCGTAGATTGCGAAAGCCCGCGCCGCGTCGCCCGCGCCGAAGTTGACGCCCGCCGGCAGCTCGGGCAGCGAGCCTTTCGCGAGCCCGTCGGGGCCGTCCGCCGTGTAGAGCAGAGTTTTGGTGAAGCCGGCGTTGAGAATAGCGTGATGGATCTGCTCCATGTAGGCATGGTCGTCGCCGTAGGAGCCGTACTCGTTTTCAACCTGCACGGCGAGGATGGGACCGCCGTTGCCGATCTGTAACGGCGCCAGTTGCTGACCGACGGCTTTGAGGTACCGCTGCGCCGCGGAGACAAAGCCGGGGTACGACGAGCGCACGACCATGTGCGGATCGCTCAACAGCCAAGGCGGAAAGCCGCCCCACTCCCACTCCGCGCAGGCATACGGGCCGGGGCGCAAAACAACGTACAAGCCTTCCTGCTGCGCCTCGCGCACAAACTCCGCAACATCGTACTGGCCGCCGAACTCGAAGTGGCCCTGGATGGGCTCATGCACATTCCAGAACGTGTAGGTCTCGACCGTGTTGAGGCCCATGGCGCGGGCTTTCTTCAGTCGGTCGCGCCAGTACGCGCGCGGAATGCGCTCGTAATGGATGGCGCCCGAGATGATCTGGAACGGCTTGCCGTCGAGCGTGAAGTGGTCGCCGGAAACAGCGAAGCTGTGCTGCTGCGCCGGGGCGGCTAGCGGCAGGGCGAGGGCGGTGGCGGCAAAGGCGAACCGAAGGCGCATAGGAACTCCGTAAGCGTTATGCATAGCTTTGCCGCAGCAGCCCGGGACGTGTACGGGCAAGCGTTAGGATGAGCTCGCCAAAGAGTGTGTTGGCCCAGGCAAACCAGGGTCGCGTGTACTTCGCGGCGTCGTCTTTCCAGAACGATTCGTGCATGAAATGCGTGCCGGCGGTGGTGTTGCGCAGGGTGCGGAGGCAGGTGGCTTTTTCCGCATCGTCGGTGCTTGAGAATGCGCGAAAGATGATGGACATGGGCCAGATATAGCTCAGCCCCTCGTGCGGGCCGCCGATGCCTTCACCGGCCGAACCTCGGAAAAAGTATGGGTTGGCCGGGGAGAGCGCGAAGGCTCGCGAGCGCTGATAAACCGAGCGGTCGCCCTCGAACACGCAGCCGAGGTAGTCGAGCGAGAGCAGGCCGGGCGCGTTGGCGTCGTCCATGCGCAGGGTGTTGCCGTAGCCGTCGACCTCGTAGGCCCAGATGGTGCCTTGCGGCGTTTGCAAGTAGGCGTGCTGTGCCAGGGCGCGGGCCACCTCGTCGGCGAGCGAGTGGGCGTCGTTCGCCAGCGCCGTGTCGTGGCACACAGTATTGGCGAGCTCGGCAAGCTGGTGCAGGCTGGCAAGAGCGAACAGGTTGGCCGGGATAAACAGTGGGTACGTGCAGGCGTCGTCCGAGGGTCGAAAGCCCGAGCAGATGAGCCCGTTTGGACGCACGGGGTTGCCGTAGCCGTCCAGCGGCAGCGAGTCGGTCGGCGCATACGCGGCACGCTGGAAGTGGTAAGGCCCTCGGCCCTCCTTGCGCTGCTGCTCGCGAAAGGTCTTCACGACGGTCCGCGCGCCTTCGCGCCATGCGGAGTCAAATGGAGCGGTATTCCCGGTCGCGCGCCAGTAGCCGTGCGCCAGGCGAATCGTATAGCAGAGCGAGTCGATCTCCCACTTGCGCTCGCCCACGCCTGGCTTCATGTCGGTGTGGTCCTGCGTGGACCAGCTCAGCGGCGCGCTGGAGGTGCTGGGGAGAAAGGCATTGGCGTAGGGATCGAGCAGAATGCACCGGGTTTGCCGGCGAATGACGCCCTCGACCAGAGTGGAGAGTTTCGGGTCCTGCTTGCAGAACGGCAGGTACGGCCAGACCTGCGCGGAGGAGTCGCGCAGCCACATGGCGTCGATGTCGCCGGTAATGACGAAGGTGTCGGGTTTGCCCTCCGAAGTGCCGGGGGCGACGGTGGTGTCGAGCGTGTTGGGCAGGCAGTTCGCGAAGATGAGCGCGAGCTGCGGGTCGGCGATCTGTTTTGTAACCGTGACGATGGCGGATTCAACGGCCGGGCTTGTGAAGCGGCGGGCGCCGGGCGCGGGCCGCTTTTCCAAAACCGGCGTTGCGGTTTGAGCGAGCGTGGGAAAGCGCGTGGCGGCGGCAAGGGCGAGGCCGGAGCGGAAGAGGGAGCGGCGCGTGGTAGGCATGGCTTGCACTCCGCGAACGCAGGTTCTTCCCCCGCGGTTCGCTTGGTTCAGGATCGCAGTCGTTCCAGGCTGGGAGCGTTTGCCGATCTACGGAGAAGAGGGAGCTTCGCCCCTGGCCGCATACTGCTGCTCGCTTACCTGTTCCATCCAATCGACAGCCTTGCCATCCAGCATCTCCTGGATGGCGATGTGCGTCAGCGCAGTCGTGGGCGTGGCGCCGTGCCAGTGCTTCTCATTTGGAGGGAACCAGACCACATCCCCGGGACCGATCTCCTCGACCGATCCGCCCTCATGCTGCGCCCAGCCCAGGCCGGTCGTGACGATCAGGGTCTGGCCGAGCGGATGCGTGTGCCACGCTGTCCGCGCTCCCGGTTCAAATGTGACGCTGGCGCCTCCCACACGAGCCGGATCGGGCGCCTGGAAGAGCGGATCGATACGGACAGCGCCGGTGAACCAATCCGACGGTCCTTTGCGCGAAGGCTGTGAGCCAGCTTTCGTGATCTGCATGATTTGTCACCTTTCATCTTTTCGCACCCGCCTTCTCGCTCACGCGGTCAGCGAAGGTGGGGCCATCTCCGGCGCGGCGCCCAGAGTTTTGTTCGGTTCTGTGCCGAGCTCAAACGCGATGTGGCCGCCGTGCGCGATCTCCTCATGCGAAACCCATAGCTTGTCGGATCGCTTGCCGTTGATCGTGACGGACTGGATGTACATCGCCTCGGGCGACGAGCGTTTGGCTTCAATGACCAGTTCCTTGCCGCCCAAGACCTTCAGCGTAGCCTTATCGAGAATCGGCGAAGTGAGCACGTAGTTCGCGCTCACCGGGTCCACCGCGTACAGGCCCATCGCGCTCATCACGTACCAGGCCGACATCTGGCCGCAGTCCTCGTTGCCCTGCAGGCCGTCGGGCTTGTTGCTGTACATGGTTTTGAGCAGGGAAGTCACGCGCGCCTGCGTCTTCCACGGCTGGCCCGCGTAGATGTACAGGAACGCGATATGGTGCGAGGGTTCGTTGCCGTGCGCGTACTGGCCCACCAGCCCGGCGATGTCGGGCGGCGCATTCTTAGGGAGCGTCGAAGGGACAGTGAACAGCGCGTCGAGCTTCTTGACGAACGGCTCGCGCCCGCCCCACAGCTCGATGTAGCTCCGATTGTCATGCTGGATCCCGAAGGTGGTCTGCCAGGCGTTCGACTCGGTGTAGTCGCGGTAGTCCTCCGTGTGACCCATGTCGATGGGGTCGAACGGCTCCGTAAACTTGCCGTCGGAAAGCTTGGCACGGATGAACTGGGTTTTCGGATCGAAGAGGTGCTGGTAGTTCCGCGAGCGCTTGCGCTGAATCTCCGCGTCGTCGTGCGCGCCGACCGCTTCCGCGACGTGCGAGACAGCCCAGTCGTTGTAGCCGTACTCGAGGCATTTTGAGACGTTCTCGCCTTCCTTGTCGGCGGGGATATAACCGACCTGCCGGTAGTACTCGAGGCCGCGCCAATGGTCTTCCATGTTGCGCATGCGCATGGGCCCGTAGGCGCGCTTAAAGTCGATGCCGGGGAACTTCTTCGCGCAGGCTTCGGCGATCACAGAGGCCGAGTGATAGCCGGTCATGGTGCCGGTCTCCTTGCCCTGCAGCGGCCACACGGGCATGCCCTGCGGGCTTTGCTCCGACATCTCGATGAGGCTGTTCACGAACAGCGGGACACGGTCGGGCGCAAAAAGCGTGAACGCCGGGTGCTCCGCGCGGAACGTATCCCACAGCGAGTAGCTGCTGTAGTTGTGCTGCCCCGGCTCAAGGGTGTGCACCTGGCCGTCCATGCCGTAGTACTCGCCGTTCGCGTCGTCAAACAGAGTGGGCGCGACCAGCATGTGGTAAAGCGACGAATAAAAGATGCGCCGAGTCGTGTCGTCCTGCGTTTCAATGCGAATGCGGCTGAGCTCGGTCTGCCATTTACGCTTGGCCTCGGCACGGGTCGCGTCGAACTCGTAGCCGGGCATCTCCGCCTTTAGGTTCGCGAGCGCGTTGGCGGTGGAAACCCCCGAGATGCCGACGCGGACGTGGATCCTCTCGCCGGGCTGCAGGTTGGGGTAGTGGAGCGCGGTTTTGAGCTGCATGCCGGCAGCCTTGGTCGCGCCCGCGGGCAGCATGGCGCTGTCCTGCTGGACGTCGGCCCGGGCGAACGGCTTCGAGAACTGGGCGGCGAAGTAGATGCGGCGTCCGTTGCCCCAGTCGTGCACGCTGCGGCCGCCCGTGACCGTATCGCTGCCGACAATTTTCAGGGAAGCGTCATAGGCGGGCGAGCCTTCGTAGTCGGTCGAACCGTGGGCGAAGTCGACCAGGATGTGGCTGTCGCCGCCTTTCTGAAACGTGTAGCGATGGAGGCCGGTGCGCTCGGTCGCGGTCAGCTCGACGAGGACACCGCGGTCCTTAAGCGGCACGGAGTAAAAGCCGGGCTCCATTGCCTCGTCCTCGTGCGAAAAGGGCGCGCGGTAGCCTTCGCTCGGGTTCTCACGCGAACCGGGAATCCATTTCACCTCGCCTACATTCGGGATCAGCAAAATGTCAAGCAGACCGGCCGCGCCCGTACCGCTTAGGTGCGTGTGGCTGAAGCCCATCAGCGAGGTGTCGGTGTCGTGGTAGCCGGAGCACCAGTCCCAACCCTGGGTGTAGGTGTCGGGGCTCAGCTGCACGGCGCCGAACGGCACCGTCGCTCCGGGATAGGTGTGGCCGTGGCCGCCGGTGCCGACGCGGATGTTGACGTACTGGGTCAGGTCGTCGGAGGCGGCGCCCTTTTGCCCCGCTGGTGCGAGCAGGGCGCCAAGCGCGTTGCGCGAGTGGAGCAGGGATAAGCCGGAAGCAGCAGAAGCAGATTGCAGGAAGTGGCGCCGGTTCAGCATCTTTGGAAACCTTTCCAGTTCGTTTTACACCTAGGGAATCGCTGATTGAAGTCTCGACCCTGATGAGCAGGCCTTCAGCATTGAGTTCGGATGTAGAACTCCGACACCTTTATCAAAGTTGCCCTATACCAATTTAGACGGCTCCTCTGCCAGACGCTTCGGTGGTTCTTCAAAGAATTTCTCAATTTCTTCCAGGGTCTTGCCCTTCGTCTCCGGCAGAAACAGTGCTACTACTAAAAAGTAGACCAGGGTGAAAGCGGCAAACAGGAAGAACATGCGCGAGTAGCCATGCTTGCTCACGAAGGGCAGAAAAATGCCTTGCAGCGTTGCGGCTACGGCCTGGTTCAGGACCAGCGCGATGCTCATGCCGTTCGAACGGATGCGTGTCGGCATCAGCTCTGAGAGCGCCAGCCACACGCACACCCCCGGCCCCCCGGCGTAGAAGCCCATAAAACAGTACAGCCCGAGGGCCACCAGCAATCCATTTGCTTTGCCCGGCACGGCGCCTACAGTCGCCCGTTCGATCTCAAGAGGCGCCGCGCGCGACTTCGCCAGGTCGCCCACGGGGTTTTTGAGAAACGCTTCCACCGCGTTCGCCGGGAGGCAACTCTCGCGCGTTAAGCGAATCGGCCCCGCCCCGCGGTCGTCGGAGCGCACAAAGCTCGTAGCCGCGGTGTAGTCGCCGCAGGAGTAAATCACCGCGAGCGAGGCGCGACTGCTTTTAATCGCGCTCCCGCGGTAGCCGCTCGCGGCTAGCAACCGCGCCGCCGCTGTCGGGTCAAAGCGCAGCGTCAATGTCTCGTCCGTCGTCACCATTCGCTGCACGGCAGAGCGGCTGTCCACGCTCAACTTCTCGGTCTTAAAGAACAGGATGCCGACACCGAGGAGAGAAACGAAGATGCCGCTGGTGCCGAGGATAAAGAGGAAGCGCCGTCCCTTCCTGTCCACAAGCGCCAGGCCGCCGATCGTCAACAGAAAGTTGACAGCGGTGAAGACGACATAGCCCCAGTGCGCGTAGAGGTCCGAGAGGCCGCCTTGCAGCAGAATGCTCGTGTTATAGCCGATCATCGAGTTCACCCCGGTCGCCGTATTGCACGCCAGGATCAGGCACGCCAGTACGAACGGGATGACATACTTGCGCCGCAGCAGAGACTCCCTTGCCTGCTCGCCGGCCGTGCTTCGCTTCAGCCCGGCTGTTTCTTCCATTTCGCGCAGCTCGGTTTCTGCTTCGGCTGGCGTCCGCGACCGGAGCAACGCCCGCAGAGCAGCTTCCTTGCGGCCCTTGCGAAAGAGCCACCGCGGCGACTCCGAAACCAGCAGGGAACCCAGCACAAACAGCAATCCAGGGGGCAGGGACACCCAGAAAATCCGGCGCCAGGCCTGGTTTTTGAACGCGAACAGCGTGGCCGCATCCGCCGCCCGTGCCACCGCCTCCACGCGATAGCTGTAGTAGATCCCGATCAGCGCGGCGCCCACGATTCCCAATGTTAACAACCACTGAAAGATGCCCGTGCCTTTGCCGCGGTTCGACGCCGCCAGGCACTCGGCAAGGTAGAGCGGCACCACCAGGCCGATTAGCCCGCCGCTGACTCCCTGCAGCAAACGGCCCAGAAACAGCGGACCATACCCGTGCGAGAGCGCGATCACGGGAATGCTGGCCACGAACAACAGCCCGCTGAGAACCATCAGAGGCTTGCGCCCCATCCAGTCCGCCAGCAGGCCGGCAAACAGCGTCGAGAACACACCGCCCAGCAGCACCGCCGCTACGATGACGGAAAGCTGCGCCGGGGAGAGCCTGGAAGTCGCCTCCAGGTAAGGCAGCGCGCCACCGATAATACCCACGTCGACGCCGTACAGCAGGCCACCCAGCCCTGCGACCAGGAGAAGGAATCGCCGGTAGCCATGCACACCGCTGCTTTCTGATGTCAGGACGGAAGAGGTCGATGCCATAGCGGGAGTCGATACACCTCGATCGATAAGTCTCTCATACGGAAAGCGACGTCCGTTCAGCCCGCTCTGTAGCTGCTCGTTCCATCGCAGTCGCCGCGAGTGCCCGCGGTGAACTTTGGCA
Source organism: uncultured Acidobacteriaceae bacterium (assembly GCA_964246755.1). Lineage (GTDB taxonomy): Bacteria > Acidobacteriota > Terriglobia > Terriglobales > Acidobacteriaceae > EB88. The sequence goes on along the minus strand of CAXTSA010000013.1, from coordinate 10,095 downwards.
AGGAGCCTTGAACCGACAAGCTGCACCCTGTATCAATGAGGGCGGGCGATGTCCCCGGGGAGGTGCAGGGTTGAAGCTGCGCTGGTTTGCTTTGCTGGTTCTTACCTGCGCGGGTGCCGCGTGCGCGCAGCAGGTCGCCCTCATGCCGATGCCGGCCTCGGTGCAACGCGCTGATGGCGCGCTTACCGTGACTCCGGCAAAGGGTTTGTCTGCCTTTACGTTCCGTTACGGGGCCACCCATGACGCGCGCCTGGAAGCAGCGACGATGCGCATGCTCACCCGTTTGGACCGGACCTGCGGCGGTGATGTGCGCCGGTCAGCCTTGTCGATCCAGGCCAGTGCAAACGCGACGCTCGCGATCGATGTGGCAGGCCCCGGCGAGGCGGTGCAGGGCATCGACGAGGACGAGAGCTACACGCTCAAGGTAATGCCGGCGGGCGCGACGCTTACCGCTGCGACCGATGTAGGCGCGATGCGCGGCATGGAGACGCTGCTGCAGCTCGCCGGTGACGCCGGCGGCGCGTGTGTGCTGCCGGCGATTACGATCGAGGACGCGCCCCGGTTCCGCTGGCGCGGGTTCATGCTCGACGTGAGCCGCCACTTCGAGCCGGTTTCGGTCGTCGAGCGCCAGCTTGACGGCATGGCGGTCGCGAAGCTCAATGTCTTTCACTGGCACCTGTCCGACGACCAAGGCTTTCGCGCCGAGAGTAAAAAGTTCCCCAGGCTGACCGCAAACGCGTCCGGTGGCGAGTGCTACACTCAGGACCAGATGAGACAGGCGGGCGCCTACGCCCGGGAGCGGGGCATCCGCGTGATGCCGGAGTTCGACATGCCGGGGCATACGTCGAGCTGGATCCTGGCCTACCCGGAGCTTGGTGCGGAGAAGATCGACGCGCTGCCGGTTACGTTTGGGATTCCCCAGGCCGAGCTCGACCCGACCCGTGAGAGCACCTACAAGTTCCTCGACGCGTTTATCGGCGAGATGAGCGCGATCTTCCCTGACGCCTACTTCCACATCGGCGGCGACGAAACGGCGGGCAAGGGCTGGCTTGCGAACCCGAGCATCCAGGCCTTCATGAACAAGCGAGGCTTTGCCGGCCCGCCCGAGCTGCAGGCCTATTTCAACCAGCGCCTGCTGCCCATCCTGAAGAAGCACGGCAAGCACATGATTGGCTGGGACGAAATCCTGAACCCGGCGCTGCCGAAGGACATCGCGATCCAGAGCTGGCGCGGTGAGGAGGCGCGCGCCGCCGGCGCGAAACAAGGCTATCAAGGCATTCTGTCTGCGCCCTACTACCTCGATGCCGAGAAGACTTCGGCGCAGATGTTTCTTGCCGACCCGCTGCCCGCAAACACGACCCTGGACGCCTCGGAGCAGAAGCTGATCCTGGGCGGCGAGGTCTGCCAATGGGCCGAGCAGTTGTACGCGGAGACAGTGGACAGCCGCGTGTGGCCGCGCACGCTTGCCATTGCGGAGCGGCTCTGGTCGCCGCAGAGCGACCGCGATGTCTCGTACATGTACGAGCGTTTGCGCCGGGTCTCCCTCGAGCTGCAGGATGTAGGCCTGCGGCATCTCTCAGGCCCGGCGATCCTGCGGCAGAACCTTGCCGGGAACCTGCATCCGGAGGCGCTGGATGTGCTCGCCTCGGTCACAGAGCCGGACTCTTTCAGCGACCGGTACGAAGGCCAGCACACCGACGGCTACACCTCGCTGGACCGTCTGGTCGACGCCGTCGTGGCCGACCCACCCTCGCGGCAGCAGATCGCAGGCGACGTGGACGCGCTGGCAGGCAGGACAAAGCAGCAGCCGTCCGCAAAGGGCACGCCGGACACCGGCGGTGACGTGCCGGAAGGCTTCGCGCCGCGTCGCGCGGAGGCGACGGAGGACCTGCGCAGGCAGTTCACCGCTTGGCAACGAAGCACGCCCGCGCTGCTGGAGCTTGCGGCCGAGACGCCCCGCCTGAACGACACAGGCGCACTTGCTTTGCAGCTAGGGGAGTTGGGAGCAATCGGCCTGGAGTCGCTCGCGTACCTGGACGCCCGCACGGCGCCCCTGGAAAGCTGGGCGCAGCACGCCCAGTCAATCATGGACGATGCAGCGAAAGGAGCCGCACTGGTTCACTTCACGTTTCTGCCGTCGCTGCGCAGGCTGGTGGCCGCGGCCGCTGAGCAGTCCAGACGCTAGAGCATTTCAAATGCGCTAGCCTATCGCGACCTCGCGCGATTCGAGCTCGCCCAGCACCGCCCGCACATCTTCTTCGCGCACCGTATAAATATCTTCTTCATCGCGCGAACCCATGTTGGCTGCGTGCGGTCCCGCGTGAGCGGCCTCGCGCCAGGGGCTGCGCAGCGAGCTGTGCAGCGTATCGACCGGCACCGTCCGCCAGAGCTCGCCGGCATTCTTGACGCGAACTCCGGCGCCGCCCATGATCTCGATGCGTCCCGCGGCCTGCTCGACGATACGCGTGACCTCGCGGGCGCCGGCATACAGACTCACCGCGCCGCCGGAGGTGAGCAGAACCTCCGCGCCGCAGCGGATGACGTCTTCGAGTGCCTGCCTGCGGTCAGCGGTCATGTCGAAAGCGCGATGGAAACAAAGCCGCATGGGACGCGCGGCCTCCACCAGTCGGCGCATAGCCTCGACATCCACAGAGTGCCCGGGCTTGAGCATGCCGAGGACCACCCCATGCGCTCCGGCCTGGCGCATGGCGCGGACGTCGTTCGCGATGATCTCGAGCTCGGACGTCGAGTAGCAGAAATTGCCGGCGCGCGGGCGCACCATGCAGTGCACGGGGATGGAAACGTTGGCCAGGGTCCACTCGACGAAACCGAGGGACGGGGTGAGGCCGCCATCGGCAAGCGAGGCGCAAAGCTCCAGGCGCTCGGCGCCGCCGTTCACGGCCGCGAGCACCGCCTGCGGGTTGTCGACGGCAATCTCGAGACGTACCTTCCCCATCGGTTGCTCCGCTCCCTTGTTTTTCGGCTACGTTTTCTCGGCTACGTTTCTCGGCTATGGCCGTAGACTGCCCACCGTCGCCGGGTTTGTCAATCAAAAATGATCGTTTGCGGTGCTTATGATCACAGCTTACTATTCAGTGGACGCCGTGTGAGCCGGAAAGCGATGGTGACGAAGTGAGTGAACCATTCGGTCAAGGATGCAGTGATCCCGGGCGGACCTTCCAACATGCCATGCTGCGCGAGATCTTCGAGCAGCCTGAGGCTCTGCGCCGATTGCTGACCGCCTCGCTTGCCCGGGCCGAAGGCAGTCTCAGCTTGCGCGCGGAGCTGTTCGCGCCGGTCGGTTCGCTCCTGGCGCATGCCTCTTCGCTGGTGATCATTGCAAGCGGATCGAGCCGGCACGCGGGGCTGATGGCCGAGGTCACCTTTGAAGACCTGAGCGGGCTGCCGGTGGACGTCGAGTATGCCAGCGAGTACTCCTACCGATCCAGCAATACAACACCGGGTGCGGTGGTGCTGGTGATCTCGCAGTCGGGCGAAACGGCGGACACGCTCGGCGCACTGCGCGAGGCGAAAGCGCGCGCACAGGCGACGATTGCTGTGACCAATGTGCCGGACTCGACGATGATGCGCGAAGCGGACGTCGCGCTTTGCACCGAGGCTGGGAAAGAGCTGGCGATCCCGGCGACGAAGAGCTTCACCAATCAACTGGCGCTGCTGCACCTGCTGGCGCTAGCCGCGGGCGAGGCCCGCGGGCGTTTATCGGCGAGCGATGTTACGGCCCGATTGCGCGCGATCGAGGCTTTGCCGGGGGAACTGGAAGGCGCTCTGGATGGCTGGGCAGTGCGTGCGGAGCAGTGCGCGCAGGCGTTCGCGGGCGCGAAGAGCTACCTGTTTCTCGGCCGCGGTGTGCATTACCCGCTGGCGCGCGAGGGCGCCCTGAAGCTGAAGGAGAGTTCCTACGTGCACGCTGAGGGCTACCCGTCAGGCGAGGTGCTGCATGGGCCGAATGCGCTCGTGAGCGACGAGGTCCCGCTCGTGGTGCTGGCCGCGTTCGATCCCGAGGATGCGGACTCTGTCCGCCGCTACGAGCGCACGGTGAACCTCCTCGATATGCTGAAGAAGCAGGGTGCGCGCGTGCTGGCGTTGGCGAATCGCGGGGACGTGCAGGTACGTGCGCTCGCGCGGGAGACGATCGAGGTGCCGCGCGCGCCGGAGCATCTGCTGCCTCTGCTGGAAGTCGCGCCGCTGCAGTTGTTCGCCTATTACGTAGCATTGAGCCATGGTGTGGACGTGGATAACCCGCGCAACCTGGTGAAGTCTGTTCCGGTGGCCTGAGGAGCCTTGAGAATGAAGCGAAACATTGCAGCCCTGTTGCTGAGTGCGGTTGCCCTGGCGGCGCCGGTTGCGTCCCAGGCGCAGAAGACCCTGTTCTACATGACCGGCGATGGCCCGTCGGAGCGGGACTTCCTGGCGCATCGCTCGAAGATCGACATCATCGTGCCGACCTGGTACGACGTGGACGAGGACGGCCTGGTGGGCGGCGAGCCCAACCCGCTGATTCTGCATGCGGCCAAGGAGAGCCATGTCTCGGTCGTGCCGATCGTGGCGCTGATGAACAAGGACAACATCCACAAGCTGCTCGGGAACCCTCACGCGCAGAATGAGATGATCGCGGCGCTCCTTCGCGAGTGCAAAACGTATGGCTACGACGGCTTCCAGTTTGACCTCGAAGACATCCTGTGGACCGACCGGGATGCGCTGTCGGCCATGGTAGCGAAGACCGCCGATGCGCTGCATGCGCAACATCTGCAGTTACAAATAGCGGTGGTGCCAAACGCACCGGGCTACCCGGGGCACACGGCCTTCGGCAAATGGATCTTCGAGGAGTGGCGCGGGGCCTTCGACCTTACAGCGCTCGGCAAGTCGGTAGACCTGCTCTGCCTGATGACTTACGACCAGCACACGCGCTGGACCGTGCCGGGACCGGTCGGCGGCTGGAACTGGACGACGATGAACATGAATTACGCGCTCGAGCGTGTGCCGCGCGAGAAGCTCTCGCTCGGCATCGCGCTCTATGGCTATCACTGGTACACGGGCGACCCGGGACTCGACCAGGAAAAGAAGGAGCCGCACCCCACCGCCGAGTACATCAGCGCGCCGAATGCGCGCTCGCTGCGCGACAGCTACGGCGGCCAGGAGCAGTGGGACCCGGTCGATCACTCGGCATGGTTCTTCTTTTACCGCGACCAGATGCGCGAGTGGATCTTCTACACCGACAAGCGCGGGTATGGCGACCGCTGGGAGCTTGCGAAGCAAAACCATCTGGCGGGGACGTGCGCGTGGGTGTTAGGTGAGGAAGATCAGGACATCTGGTCGCTGCTGCCGGACCATAAGTAGAGAAGCGGCAAGCGGCTGCTTTTTGGCGCCTTGACGCAAGATGCCACGGCGTACTGTCGCGGCCGCCACCGAGCGGCGCCAGCCGCGTAGGCGCTTTTGCGTTTGCTCTCCCGTTCAATGCCGCTTGAGCGTAATCGCAGTGCTGTCGTAGTCACCGCGTAGCGTCACGCGAACGCCCGCGCCCATCAACTCCGCACCCGTCGCCTGCTGCGCCAGCATTGAAGTCTTCCCCGCGTCGCGCGGTGTGAGCGTGTACGTCGCGGCAGGGTCAAGCCCCTCCAGACGCACCACTGGAAACCCCTCGCCATACTGCTGCGAGTGGAGGAACGCGAACACCACCGCCTCGGACTTGTCCGGCGCGACATACTCGGTTGCCCAGTGGCCGGGGGCCGCGAGCGTGGGCGTGAGCCGGTACAGCGCTCCCTGCTGCACCAGCGGGCGGACCGACTTATAGAAAGCCACCTGTGTCGCAGCGAGCTGCATCTCCGCATCACTCCATTTGTTCAGGTTGCCGCCGATGCCGAGCGAGCCGGTCATCGCAACATCGAAGCGGAACGAAAGCGGAATCGTCCGCCGGTCCAGAAAGTTCGGCACGTCGGTGACCCAGGCCATCATGATGCCCGGCGTATAGGCATGCGTGAAGCCGTCCTGAATCGTGAGCCGGTCGAGCGCGTCCGTATTGTCCGAGGTCCAGACCTCATCGGTGTAGTGCAGTATTCCATCATCGACGCGCCCGCCGCCGCCCGAGCAGGACTCAATCTCGAGCTTGGGGTGCTTGCGGCGCAGCTCGGCGAAGATGCTGTATAGGTTCTCGACGTACTTCACATAGATTGTCTTCTGCTCGTCGAGCGGCACGGAGTCCCAGCCCGGCTCAGACCAGTTTCGGTTATAGTCCCACTTGAGAAAATCGATCCGGTTCTTCGACACGAGATCGTCGAGGAAGCCGAAGACATACGCGCGCACATCGGGCCGCGCCAGGTTCAGCACGAGCTGATTGCGCTGCTCGGTGCGCGCGCGACCGGGGAAGTGCATCGCCCAGTCCGGATGCTTGCGGTACAGGTCCGAGTCGGGATTCACCATCTCCGGCTCGACCCATATGCCGAAGTCCATCCCGAGCTGGTGCACGCGATCGATCACCGGCGCCAGGCCATGCGGAAACTTCTGCGGGTTCACATACCAGTCGCCCAGACCCGCGTGATCGTCCTTACGCTGCCCGAACCAGCCGTCGTCAATGACGAAACGCTCGACGCCGATCTTCGCGGCACGTTCGGCGAGCGGCAGCTGTCCGGCCTCGCTCACGTCAAAGCCGGTCGCCTCCCAGGAATTGAACAGCACCGGGCGTGGCCTGGGGTGCGGTGCTTGCGGCAGGATGACCTGCTGTTGAAAGCGGTGCAGGATGCGTGAGGCCTCGCCCTCGCCGGCCGCCGTGTAGCCCGCGTAAAAGTGAGGCGTCGTGAGCGTCGCGCCCGGCGCGAGAGGGTAGGCGAAGTCGAACGGGTTGTAACCGCCGGTGACGCGAACCTGTTTCGCCTCAGTCTCCTCGACCGCAATGCGCCAGCTTCCGCTCCAGCCGATCTGCCCAAACCAAACGGGTCCGCTGCTTTCACTCGTGACCCCGTCTTCGCCGATCGAGAACCAGGGATTGGTCTGGTGGCTGGTGCTGCCGCGACGGCTTTCGAGGATGGTAGCGCCCGGGTGGATGGCGTTGCGCTGCAGCTGCCACTCGCTACCCCAGCGGCCCGTTAGCGACGAAAGCTGATAGCGCGGATCAGGAGGCAGATTCCAGGTGGCGCTGGCCGCGTTTTCGAGCGTTACCGTGGTCTTCGACCGGTTCTCAATTTCCGTCCAGCGCGCGAGCACGCCCTGCCCGTAGACCTGGTAAAAGAGGTGCACATAGACAGGCTCGACCGTGTCGCGCAGCGTGAGCTCGAGCACATCGGCACCTTTCTGCTCGGCTTTGTCGAACAGCAGCGTCATCGAGCGATTGCCGTCTGGAAAGCTGCCCTTGAGGGCGGGCTCATACGAGAGGCCGCCGCCCCAGGCGGGGTACTCGAGCGGTGTAGTCGAGATTGCCGGCTCGACTGATGCGAGCTCCGGGTGCATGGTCGCGGGCTCGAGCCCGGCGATGCTCGCCAGGTGCGGGCCCCAGTAAAGTGTCTGTGGCATCTTCGCGTTGTTAATCGCGACCACGTAGCTCATCTCGCCGACGGAGAGCAGCCAGGAGTTACCGCTCGGCGCGGCTTGTATGCCGGCCTGCTGCGCATGTGCAGCGGAAACGGAGAGGACGACGGCCGTCGAGAGCGTGCGCAGGATCAAGGCGAGGGCTCCTTGCCGGGCGGGTTCCCCGGCGTTTCCAGAGCGTAGCAGTTTGGAGGCAAGCGTGTCAGCGCATTCGTGCGGCCGCGCTCTCCTCCGAGGCCGGGGGGGCCTGATCTGACGCTCAGCGAAAACCCGATTCCAGCGCAGCGTCAGAGGCCGAGGCGTTAAGATGGCGGCGATGCGATCTGCAACGAGGAAGCCTCTATGAAATGGACCGGATGTCGGCCAGCATTGCTCCTGCTTGGTACAGCCCTGTGCTGGTTTTGCGCGCCGCTTTTTGCGCAGGCCGGGCAAGCCATTACCATTGACGCCAACGCCCCGGCCACGCCGTTTCCACACTTCTGGGAGCAGATGTTCGGCTCGGGCCGCGCGATCTTGACGCTGCGCGAGAGCTACCGCGATGACCTGCGCGCGGTCCACGCTATCACCGGCTTCCGCTACGTGCGTTTTCACGCGATCCTGCACGACGAAGTAGGCGTGTACAACGAAGACGAGCATGGCAACCCGGTGTACAACTTCGCCTACGTGGACCAAATCTACGACGGGCTGCTCAAGAATGATGTGCGGCCGGTCGTCGAGATCAGCTTCATGCCGAAGAAGCTGGCCTTCAACCCGGATGCGCTGCACCCCTTCTGGTACAAGCAGAATGTGTCGCCTCCAAAGTCGCTCGCGCGCTGGGATGCTCTGATGACTGCCTTCGCGCGGCATCTTGTCGCTCGCTACGGGGTCGACGAAGTCTCGCAGTGGTACTTCGAGCTTTGGAACGAGCCCAACATCGACTTCTGGAACGGGATACCGCGGCAGGAGTCATACTTTGAGCTCTATGCGCACACTGCCCGCGCATTAAAGGCAGTGAATCCGCGGCTGCGCATTGGCGGCCCGGCGACCGCGGCTGCGCAGTGGATTCCCCAGTTCCTCGCCTATGCGGCGAAGGAGCATGTGCCGGTCGATTTTGTCTCGTCCCATGGCTACGCGGATGACACGGTCGAAAACCTCTTCCATACCGAGGAAGCGATTTCGATGGATCATCGTGTGTGCCGGGCGATCCGCCTGGTTCGCTCACAGATCGACCAGTCGGCCATGCCGAAAACCCCGCTCTTCTGGACCGAGTGGAACGTGCAGGGCGAAAACCAGTCCCGCGATACTCCATTCGTTGGTCCGGCGCTTGCCAATACAATCCGCGAGTGTGACGGAAAAGTGGACATGATGTCCTTCTGGACCTTTTCCGACGTGTTCGAAGAAGGTGGCCCGATCGCGCATCCCTTCGAGGGCGACTTCGGCCTTCGTGCCGAGGGCGGCATCAACAAACCCTCGTTCTATGACTTCGCCCTGCTGCACCAGCTCGGCGGTACTCGGCTCGCCAACGGCGCGGAAGACGTATTGGTGACCAGGCGGGAGGACGGCGCACTCGTCATCGCGGTCTGGAACCTGGTCGATCCAGAGGTGCCGGCCTCCGACCGAACTCGCGGAGCCCGCCCCGTCGCCCTGCAGGTTGCTGGGAAACCGGCGAACGCATCTGTGCGGAGCAGGCAGGTGGACGCCAGTCACGGCAATGCATTGCCGATGTACAAAAGAATGGGAAGTCCGCAATACCCGACGCCGGCGCAGGTCGAGCAGTTGAACCAGTCCAGCGCATTACCCGCGCCCCGCAGCATGCGGCTGATAGCCGGCAGGCTTACTCTCGACTTAACGGCGAACGCCCTGGTGCTCGTTACTGTTGAGAACCGCCCCTTCTAGAGTTCGCGCAGACGCCTGACCAGTTCCCGAGGGTGGATCGGCTTGGGCCAGAGCTCAAAACTATGCCCTTCCCCCCGCATTCTGTCTACCAGGTCGCCAATATGCGCCTGGCCCGAGAACAGCACGATGCGGATTTGCGGGCACTGCTCGCGTATCAGCAGACCGGTCTCAATTCCATTTCGGCCCGGCATGCTGATGTCGGTCAACACAATATCGGGGCTAAACGGCGAGAGGGCTGCTAACGCAGCATCGCCACTGTAAACGGCTTCAGCCACGAATCCGCTCAGGTTGAGGATCCGCACGAGCGTGTCCGCGATTAACTGTTCGTCGTCGACGACGAGGATGCGTGTCGAACGCGGTTTGTGGCTCGTTGAAGAGGTGGATGGGGTCTTCGAGCTCTGAGGACCGTAGGCAGCACTCTCCGGCAGCTGCCCCTCAAACCACCACCCCGCCAACCCACCCGGCGGGAGTCGCACTCCGCTTTCCTGGTACTGATCCATTGGATCCTGCTCCTGACGGTTTGCCCCTCGATGGATGATAAAGCAAAAGAATACTTTCCACTCTGTCTTTTGGCGGACGAATGGATGTGAGTCTCCGGAGTGCAGCGTCTGCGGCAGGCGAGGGGCAAAAAGAGAAGCGGGCCGGGGCGAGAAAGTGGAAGTCGGCGGAGGGCTTTTTTTT